>JAZFZX010000001.1:0-4159 GCA_036444135.1 Kiloniellales bacterium
CAGAACGCGCTGGCGGTCATGGCGATGGCGCAGGAAGGCGGGTTCCTGAACGCGCCCGACACCTATATGGACAAGATCGCGGTCGGCGGCAGCCTGCCCGATCAGCTGGTCGACCTGGACGAGGAACCGAAGGTCAACCTGGGGAACCTGGCCAAGGCGATGAAAGTCGACGTCGAGGATCTGGTGGTTTGCATCCTCGAGCGCCCGCGGCACGCCGAGCTGATTGCCAAGATCCGCGAGGCCGGGGCCCGCATCGTATTGATCGGCGACGGCGACGTTTCCGGCGTGATCGCGACCAGCAGTACCGAAAGCGGCGTCAACATGTACTGGGGCGTCGGTGGCGCGCCGGAAGGCGTGCTGGCGGCGGCGGCGCTGCGCTGCATCGGGGGCCAGTTCCAAGGCCGCCTGGTGTTTCGCAACGACGACGAGCGCGCGCGGGCGACGCGCTGCGGCATCACCGATTTCGACCGCAAATACGATCTGCATGACCTGGCCGGCGGAGATGTCATGTTCGCGGCCACGGGCGTCACCGACGGCAGCATGCTGAAGGGCGTGCGCCGCTTCGCCGGTGGCGCGGCCACGCAGTCCATCGTCATGCGCTCCAAGACCGGGACGGTCCGCGTGATTGAGGCGACGCATAACTTCAAGCGGAAGACCTGGTACGAAAATCTAGGTGCCTGACCGAAATGCCATCGCCCTCAGCACCGGCTGAAAAGAACACGCAGGCGAGCCACCCGGGTGACGGGCGGGCGCTTTGCCTGGGGGTGGAACGTTCGCTGCTCGGCCGCCGCTGGGAGAGCCGCTGCGGGGATCTTCGCCTGGCCGCCGCCTTGTCGCAGCGCCACGGCCTGCCGGAGATCGTCGGCCGCGTTCTGGCGGGCCGCGGGGTGGCTCTGGAGGAAGCGGAGAGCCACCTCAACCCCACGCTCAGGCGGCTCATGCCCAATCCCTCACAGCTCAAGGACATGGACCGTGCAGTCGCGCGCCTGGTCGCGGCGATCGAGGGGCAGGAAACCATTGCGGTGTTCGGCGACTACGACGTGGACGGCGCCACCTCGGCGGCCCTGCTGAAGCGGTTTCTCGCGGCTATCGGCGTTCCCTTGCGGGTCTACGTGCCCGACCGCCGCGCCGAAGGCTATGGCCCCAACGCGCCGGCGCTTCTGCGGCTCAAGGCCGAGGGTGTGTCGCTGGTCATCACGGTCGATTGCGGAACCACCGCCCATGAGTCCCTGGCCGTCGCCGCCGAGGCGGGTCTGGATACCCTCGTGATCGACCACCATGCCGCGGAGCCGCGCTTGCCGCCGGCCTATGCGGTGGTTAATCCGAATCGGCTGGACGAAGACGGGCACCTCGGGCAACTGGCCGCTGTCGGGGTGACCTTCGTCTTTCTGGTCGGCCTCAACCGCGCCTTGCGCGACGGCGGCTGGTATGGGCGCGCCGGTCAGACGGAGCCCGACCTGCGGGCTTGGCTGGATCTGGTGGCGCTGGGCACCGTTTGCGACGTGGTGCCGTTGACGGGGCTCAACCGCGCCTTCGTGGCGCAGGGCCTCAAGGTCCTCGCCGGTCGCGGCAATGTGGGTTTGGCGGCGCTCTGCGATGCGGCGCGGGTCGACGAGCGGCCCGGCACCTATCACGCAGGCTTCATCCTGGGGCCGCGGATAAATGCCGGTGGCCGGGTCGGCCAGTCCGACCTCGGTGCGCAGCTCTTGGCGACCGACGATCCCGGTGAGGCCGCGCGTCTGGCCGAACAGCTGGACGGCCTCAACGCCGAGCGCCGGCGGATCGAGCGGGACGTTCTGGACCAGGCCCTGGCGCAAATCGAGGCGACGGCGGCCGAAGCGCGCGGCCTCGTCATGGCGGTCGCGGAGGGTTGGCATCCGGGCGTGATCGGCATCGTCGCGAGCCGCCTCAAGGAGCGCACCAATCTGCCGTCGCTGGTCGTTGCCCTGGAGAACGGCGTGGGCAAGGGCTCGGGGCGTTCCGTGCCAGGGGTGGACCTGGGTGCGGCCGTGATCGCGGCGCGCCAGTCGGGCCTTCTGATCAACGGCGGCGGGCACCCGATGGCGGCCGGATTGACCGTCGCCGAAGACCGGGTCGAGGCGCTGCGCGCCTTCCTGGACGAACGGCTGTCCCGGCGCATTGCGGAGATCCAGTATCGCCCGAGTCTGGGAATCGATGGCGCGTTGCAGCCGGGCGGCGCGCGTAGCGATCTGGTGGAGGTCCTGGAGCAGGTCGGCCCATACGGCGCCGGCAACCCGGAGCCCCGCTTCGCGATTCCCGAGGCGCGCGTGGCGGCAGCGCAGGTGGTGGGAGAGAACCATGTGCGCTGTACGATAACCGGCAGCGACGGGTCCCGCCTCAAAGGGATCGCCTTCCGCGCCCTCGACGGCGCCCTGGGCCCGGCTTTGCTCAGGACCGGGGGCCTGCCGCTCCATCTGGCCGGCAAATTGCGGCGCGATGCCTGGGCCGGAGGTCAGGCGGTGCAGTTCATTATCGAAGACGCCGCCCGGGTTGGCGGGTAAACTGAAGCCATGTTCCTGCGCGCGCGGATTCTGGCCGGAGCCACGGCCCTCATGACCGCTCTGACGCTGTTGGCCGCCGACCCCGACACGGCCACGGCCCAGAAGATGGAGCGCGTGGATCTGGAGCTGGTGCTCGCGGTCGATACCTCCTCCAGCGTGTCGCCCGGGGAATTCAATCTTCAAATGCGCGGCCTGGCCGAAGCCTTCCGGCATCCGGCCGTACAGGCGGCGATCCGGGCGGCGGGCGACTTCGGCATCGCGGTGTCGCTCGTGCAGTGGTCCGACAACCGCAAGCAGACCGTCGCTGTCGACTGGGTGGCTGTCCACGACGGCGCGAGCGCCAACGCCTTCGCTGCGGAGATCGACAACACACCGCGGTACCTGATCGGTGGCGGCACGGCGATCGGCGGCGCGCTGCATTTTTCGATGCGCCAGTTGCAGACCAACGATTTCGAGGGCCGGCGGAAGGTGATCGACGTATCGGGCGACGGCCGCACCAACCAGGGCTCCAACCCGGCCCGTGCCCGCGACCTCGCGGTCGCGGCGGGAATCACCATCAACGGACTGGCAATCCTCAACGAAGACGTCCTGGTGGACCTGCATTACGAGGCGAACGTGATCGGCGGCACCGGCGCCTTCGTCATGCGCGCCGACGACTATCAGGATTTTGCCGATGCGATCCTGGAAAAGCTGGTCAAGGAAATCGCGGGCGTTCCGATCGCGGCGCGGCCGACGCGCACCGGGGGACCGCTTGTGGCCGCGCGGGGCGAATAGGACCTAAACTGAGCATCAGTAGGCTCTCAATCTCGGGGCTGAGCAAACCATGCCGCGACATTGGCCCACAGCCGCCGCTGCTCCCGGCATGAGCATTGAGGGCAACGAACGACGGCAGCCCGTCGGGCGAAATGCGTTCATGATCGACCTGGAGGCACCGGAAAGCGACCGGATCGTCGGTCATGCGCGACGTGTGCAGTTCTTCCAACGCTCCACGCCCCTTCGAAGCTGGATCGCGATTCCCAGAATCTTGCTTTCTCCTTCAGATCAGCCCAAGCTCGGCCTTGAGAAACCGGCATATGGGGAAAGCCGGTTAATACCATAAAACCCGGAGAATCCTGGGGTTGAAGCCCTGGGTTACGGGTGATAGGCAGTGCGATGATCAACCGGATCAAGGCGCTTCTGAACACGTCCGGCGGAACCTCGCTAGAGGCGGCCTCCCGGCATGGTTTCGCTGACCTCCAGGTCGCCGCCGCGGCTCTGTTGGTCGAAGCCGCAGAGATGGATGCGTCCTTCGACGAGCAGGAAAAAGTGAAGATCCTTGATTTGGTGCGGACGCGGTTCGATCTTAGCGAGACCGAGGCCGAAAGCCTGGTCGAGCTGGCCAGGCAAGAGGTGGTGGACTCCAGCCAGCTGTACGGGTTCACCCGGGTGGTGAAGGATCATTTCGCCCATGAGGAACGGGTGGAGATGCTGGAAATGCTGTGGCAAGTGGTCTACGCAGATGGCGAAATGCACGACCACGAAGCCAATTTGATGCGCCGCATTGCGGGCTTGATCTTCGTGTCGGATCGAGAGTGCGGCAGCGCGCGGAAACGGGCACTCAGCAAACTGGGGATGGCACATTAATTGGAGTATGAAGG
>JAZFZX010000002.1:0-4858 GCA_036444135.1 Kiloniellales bacterium
ACTACAAGGACGTGAAGCTTCTGCAGCGCTTCATCTCCGAGCGCGGCAAGATGGTGCCGAGCCGCATCACCGCGGTTTCCTCCAAGAAGCAACGCGAACTCTCCAAGGCGATCAAACGCGCGCGTTATCTGGCCCTCTTGCCCTACATCATCAAGTAGGAGGCCGCCCCGGGCGGGGCGGACCTTAAGCGTGCGCGCAATGGAGCCGAAACAAGGTGCATCATGAACAGGGGCACAGCCTTGGCCCTGATCTTGGGGTTGGCAAGCGCCCTGCCCTTCCTGATCACGCTGACGATGCCAAGCGGCGCGTTCTTCACGCCGCTCGTCCCGCTGCCGCTGTTCCTTTCCGGGTTGGCCCTGGGGTCCGGCGCGGTGGTGGTCTCCGCGGCAACGACCAGTCTGGTGCTCGGCCTGCCGGTCGCCGTGGCCGTCTTTCAGGCGACGGACAGTATTGGGCTCGCGCTGCTCAACGGCGCTCAGATGGTGCTGGCGACCGCCGTCATGCTCACCGCTCCGGTCGTGATTCTGGTGCGCCAGGCCCTGCTCACCCGGACCGCCGGGGATGGCGGTATCGAATGGTATCCGCCGGGTCTGCTGGTGACGTGGCTGACGGGAATTGGGTTCGTACACCTGGCTGTCATCGCCGTCATGCTCGCCCTGCTCGACGGCGGAACCAGCATCGAAGGAACCTTCTCGGACTTGTTCAGCGCATGGCTGGGGGCCGCCTTGCCCGATTTGCCCACCGAAGAGACTGCGGAGTTGTCGCGATTCGTCGCGTATTTTGGGTTGGGCCTGGGGGCCACCGGATGGCTGCTGCTGCTGGCAATCAACGGGGTGTTGGCCCAGGGCGCGCTCGCCCGATACGGCCGAAACCTGCGTCCGGCGCCGAACATCGCGGTGCTGGAGCTTCCGCGCTGGCTGGCCCTGGCCTTGGCGGTGTCGGTGGTGACCGCGCTGCTGGCCACCGGCGATCTTGCCTTTCTGGCGCGCGGCTTGGCGCTGGTGTTGCTGCTGCCCTATATCTTCGCAGGTCTGGCGGTCGTGCACACGGCGGTCCGCCGGTACAAGGCGCGCATCTTGTTGATGGTGATCTTCTACGTGATTCTGGTGTTCTTCACATGGCCGATGGTATTCGTTATTGCCCTCGGCCTCGTCGATCAATGGTTTGGCTTCCGGCGGCGCCTTCTGGCCGCCGATGCCGAGCGGGAGGATGAGTGATGGAAGTCATTCTGCTGGAGCGGGTCGAAAAGCTCGGACAAATGGGTGACGTGGTCAAGGTGAAGCCCGGCTATGCCCGCAACTTTCTGCTACCGCAGCGAAAGGCCATGCGGGCCACCGCGGAGAACCTCCAGGTCTTCGAAAGCCGGCGCACCCAGCTGGAGGCCGACAACCTGATACGGCGCGAGGAAGCCGAGGCCGTGGCCGGAAAGCTGGGCGGCCTGTCGGTCGTGCTGATCCGCCAGGCGGGCGAGACCGGACAGCTCTATGGCTCGGTCAGCGCGCGCGACCTCACGGACGCCCTGGCCGAGGCGGGCGCCACCGTGGACCGGAACCAAGTGCAGCTGGAAAAAGCCATCAAGGTCTTGGGGCTCCATCCCGTCCGGATTCGCCTGCATCCGGAAGTCGTCGTGACGGTCTCCGCCAACGTAGCGCGCTCGGAAGAGGAAGCGCGGACCCAGGCCAGCGAAGGCCACGTGGTGAGCGCCGAAGATCAGCGCGAGGCCGAAGAGGCGGCCGTGGAAGCCGTGATTGCCGAGGTCGAAGAGGCGGAGGAAGCCGAAGCCGCCGCCGAGGAAGAGCAGCCTGAAGAGGCGGGTGCCGAGCCGGAAGAGCAGCAGCCGGAAGAGGCGGGTGCCGAGGACGAGCCCGAAGAACCCGAAACCGCCAAGAAAAGCTAAATCAAGCGCGGCGAGCGCCCCGAACAGCGCCTTTTTGTTTGCCGCCCCAAAATGGGGTTGCACGCAACGACTTCTCATAGCGCGATGTTTTTATTATGATTCCGTCCTCTGAGAAGCTGGCCGGCGCCCCCCCCTGGATGGTCGACGCCTCCAGGACCCGGCGCCGCAAGGCTGGCCGCCGCGTGGCCCACCATTATGACCTGTCGGCCTGTCTCTACGACCTGTTCCTCGACCTCGACCGGCAGTACTCCTGCGCCTAATTCACCTCGCCTCACGGCGATCTGGAGCGCGCCCAGGAGGACAAGAAACGACACCTGGCCTCTAAGCTGTTGCTCGACAGGTCCGGCCTCCGGGTGTTCGACATCGGCTCCGGCTGGGGCGGTCTGGCCATCTATCTGGCCGAGACGGCCGGGTGCGAGGTGACTGGCGCGACGCTCAGCGAGGAACAGCACGCGCTGAGCCAAGAGCGGGTCCGCCGGGCCGGCCTCGATCACCAGGTGCAGTTCATCCTGCGCGACTACCGCGAGGACCAGGGAACCTAAGACCGCATTGTCTCGGTCGGCATGTTCGAGCACGTCGGCATCCGGCACTATGACGAATTCTTCGGCAAGGTGCGCGACCTCCTGACCGACGACGGCGTGTGTCTGCTGCATTCCATCGGCCACTTCACCCCGCCCTTCGGCAGCAACCCGTTCATCCGCAAGTACATCTTCCCGGGCGGCGAGCTGCCGGCGTTGTCGGAGGTCATGGCCGCGGTGGAACGATCGGGCCTGTTCGTCACCGACATCGAGATCCTGCGCCTGCACTATGCCGAGACGGCGAAGATCTGGTACGACCGCTTCCAGGCCAACCGGGCCAAAGTAGCCGAACTCTACGACGAACGCTTCTGCCGCATGTGGGAACTCTATCTCAAGTCCGCCGAGTACAACTTCCGCTATCAGGACCTCATGGTCTTCCAGCTACAGCTCGCCAAACAGATCGATTCGGTCCCGATCACCCGCGACTACATGTACCGCTGGGAGCGGGGGCGCGACGCCCAGGCGGCACACGCCGCCGAATAATCGGCTCATACCAACGATCCTCGATATTGACCCATTTCATGGGTGCAAATCGGCTCGTCCGGGCAGGCGCGGCGTGAAGCGCGATGCGGAGACATCGCGCGAGCGGCGGAACGCACTCGGCGGGCCGATTTGCCCCACCATGAGGCCGTGTGCTTTTGGCCGCCGGCGGCGTCTGCTCGCCGCTTGAAGTGGACGGCACTACGGCGCGGCTCGTTCTAAGCCGGCACGCCAAAATCGCCTCGGTGAAATAAGTCAATATCAAGGATCGTTGGTATCGGCCCCGAGTCGCGCCCAGCCCGGCGGGAACGGCCTACCCGAAAGTCGTTGCGTTCGGCGGTTTTCCAGTCGGAGATTCCCGCGCCGGCCGGCTTTGACCTATGATCGCCACCCGCGGCCCAGCCGGCGGCGAGACGGGTTGTCCCCGTGATTCAGCTAACACACCGAATGTAGTTGCTGTCTGCCGGCGGCCGCTCTGATAGCCTTCGCCGTCATGGACAACCCGATGAGCAATGTCGCCCAGATATCCGGACCCGGGACGGACGGCGAACGCTACCGCGACCCTCCGGTCAACTACGAAGCCGAGCAGGCGTTGCTCGGCGCGATCCTGGCCAACAACACAGCACTGGATAAGGTGGTCGACTTCCTGCGCGCCGAGCATTTTGCCGAGCCGGTGCACGGCCGCATCTTCGAGGCGAGCCGCAAGCTGATCGACCGCGGCCAGATCGCCGATTGGGTCCAACTCAAAAACCTGTTCGAGCAGGACGGCGCGCTCGAGGAGGTTCGTGGGGCAGAGTACTTAAAGAAGCTCCAGGACAGCGCCATCTCGATCATCAACGCCGGGGACTACGGCCGCACCATTCACGACCTTTTCCTGCGGCGCCAGCTGATCGTGGTGGGCGAGGACATGGTCAACGACGCCTTCGACCACGACCTCGACAGTCCCTCAACCGAGCAGATCGAATCCGCCGAGCAGAAGCTCTACAA
Source organism: Kiloniellales bacterium (assembly GCA_036444135.1). GTDB lineage: Bacteria > Pseudomonadota > Alphaproteobacteria > Kiloniellales > JAKSDN01 > JAZFZX01. The sequence goes on from JAZFZX010000002.1 coordinate 3,943, forward strand.
TCTGTCGGAAAGCGGCCAGATCGAAGGCGGCTTCCAGGCCTTCTCCTGGGCGCTGACGCGCGCCGTCGAGATGGCCGAGGCGGCGCGCAAACGCGACGGCCACATGGCGGGCGTGCCGACCGGCTTCATCGACCTGGACCGCCTGCTGGGCGGCCTGCAGAAGAGCGATCTGGTTGTGGTCGCGGGCCGGCCGTCGATGGGCAAGACGGCGCTGGCCACCAACATCGGGTTCAACGCGGCCAAGGTGATTCAAAAGACGCCGAGCGACCTGGACGCCGCCGCTCACGGGTTGGAGGGCGTGATCGGATTCTTCTCGCTCGAAATGTCGGCGGAGCAACTGGCCACGCGCATTTTGGCCGAGGTGAGCGAGGTGCCTTCGCAGAAGATCCGGCGGGGCGAGCTGAGCGATGACGATTTCGACCGTGTGGTGCACGCCAGCGCGGAGCTTGCCACCATCCCCTTATTCATCGACGACACGCCGGCGATTTCCGTCAGCCAATTGCGCACCCGCACCAGGCGGCTCAAGCGCCAGCACGGCCTTGCGCTCATCATCGTCGATTACCTGCAGCTCATGCGGCCGACCTCCGGCGTGCGCGCCGAAAACCGGGTGCAGGAGGTCTCGGACATCACGCGCGGGCTCAAGGCCATCGCCAAGGAGCTGAACGTGCCGGTGCTGGCGGTGTCACAGCTCTCCCGCGCCGTCGAACAGCGCGAGGACAAGCGCCCGCAGCTGTCCGATCTGCGCGAATCGGGCTCCATCGAACAGGACTCCGACGTGGTCATGTTCGTGTTCCGCGAACAGTACTATCTGGAGCGCGCCGAGCCCACGCAGCGGCCCGAGGAAAGCGACGAGAAATACGACACCCGCCACGACAAGTGGAAACAGCTTTGCCAAAAGGCTCTTGGCCGGGCCGAA
>JAZFZX010000003.1:0-5143 GCA_036444135.1 Kiloniellales bacterium
GCCGTGCCCTGATCTGCGTCATTACGCAGCGAGCATACACCCGCGTGCCCGAACCGCGAGGCCGGTGGTTAGGGATTAATTATTCTGCTGTGGGAGGAATTTTTTTGCTATCGGATACGGGATATTCCGCGAGTTGCCGGGCCGTGGTGAGATGGGCACAAGTGGCCCGCATGACATGATTGGGTGGCGGCGCCCGCGGGGACCTGAACTCCCAGCGGCCCCGCAGGGCCGGCTTCAGAATTGGCTCGGGCGCCAGGGGTAGATTAGCAGATCATCGCGGCAAATTCGCTTGGTCAAGCCAGCGCCCTAACAAGCTCCTCATCACCGCCGCTCGATCGGTTTTGTCGCAAAGCCTGTGCTTAACGTATACGTAATGAACTTGACGTATCTAAAATACGCATTACCTTTGAGTTAACCATACCGGCGGGCGGCCTTGGCGATCGGCGGCAGACGGGAGGAAAGCCTGAAGTGAACGGTTACGTCGATCACCCCGCGTACCCTTGGGCGGCATCCTATCCGAGCGGTGTCGATTGGTCGGCGCCGATCTCCGAACAGCCCCTGACCGAGGCCTTTGATGCGGCTGTAGATACCTATAATTCAAATAGTTGCATCGAGTTTCTCGGAAAAAGCTTTACCTATGGACAGGTGGGCGAACTGGCCGACCGCGCCGCCAAGGGACTGCAGGATCTGGGCGTCGGCAAGGGCGTCCATGTGGGGCTGCTGCTGCCGAACTCGCCCTATTCGGTGATCTGCTATTACGCGATCCTCAAGGCCGGCGGAACCGTGGTCAACTTCAACCCGCTCTACGTCGCCGAGGAGATCGAGCACCAGATCACCGATTCCGATACCCGCGTCATGATCACCATGGACCTGGAGCTGACGCTGCCCAAAGTCACGGCCGCGCTGGGCCGCACGCCGTTGGAGAAGGTCGTCGTCTGCTCGATGGCCGACGTGCTGCCGTTCGCCAAGGCCCGCCTGTTCCAGCTGGTGGGCCGGCGGCGGATCGCGCGGATCCCAGACGATGGCCTGCACCTGAGCTTTGCCGAGCTGACGGACAACGACGGCGCCTTCCGGCCGGTTGCGATTTCGCCGCGCGACGACGTGGCGGTGCTGCAGTACACCGGCGGCACCACCGGCGTGCCCATGGGGGCGATGCTCACCCACGCCAACATCGCCGTCAACGCGCGCCAGGTCACTCTCTGGAACCCGGAGACCGAATACGGGGGCGAGCGGATACTGGGCGTGCTGCCGCTGTTTCATGTCTTCGCCATGACCGTGGCCATGAACATGGGAATTCTGATCGGTGCCGAGTTAGTGCTGCTGCCGCGCTTCGAAATCGGCATGGTGCTGAAGGCGATCCGGCGCCGCCGGCCGACCCAGTTCCCGGGCGTGCCCAGCCTGTTCAACGCCCTCCTACATGATCCGCGTTTGAATGGCGACATCTTGGATTCGCTCAAGTTCTGCATCTCCGGCGGGGCGCCGCTGCCGGCAGAAGTTGGCCGCGAGTTCGAGGCGCTGACCGGCTGCCGCCTGGTCGAGGGCTACGGCCTGACGGAGACGTCGCCGGTCGTCACCTGCAACCCGACGGGCGGCGTGGTCAAGGAAGGCTCCGTCGGTTTGGCTTTGCCGGGCACCCTCGTCGAGATCCGCGCCCTGGAAGACCTGGGCCGGGCCGTGGGGACCGGTGAAAAGGGCGAGGTCTGCATCTCGGGGCCGCAGGTCATGGCGGGTTATTGGCGAAGGCCCGATGCGACGGCCAACGCCGTGCGCGGCGGCTGGGTTCATACCGGCGACGTCGGCTATCTGGACGCCGACGGCTATCTTTTCCTGATCGACCGCTTGAAGGACCTCATTCTGTGCTCCGGTTACAACGTCTATCCGCGTATAGTGGAGGAGGCCATCTACCGCCATCCTGCCGTGGCCGAGGTCACCGTGTGCGGCGTGCCCGATGCGGACAAGGGCGAGGTGCCCAAGGCCTTCGTGCGGCTGAAGGAGGGCGAAAGCCTGACGGCCGAAGAGCTGCTGACCTTCCTCGCCGACAAGCTGTCGCCCATCGAGATGCCGCGCACCGTGGAATTCCGCGAGGAGCTTCCCAAGACGATGATCGGCAAGTTGTCCAAGAAGGAGTTGGTGGCCGAGGAAAGGGCCCGAGAGCACGGCGAGGACGCGCCGGAGGCCGGCGCCTGATCGGCGCCGCGCGGCACGGGACACCACCGCCATGCAAAAGCTCTATTCGGTCTCCGAACTGGCAACGGAACTGGGCGTGACGGCGCGGGCCCTGCGGTTTTACGAGGACAAGGGGCTGATCTCGCCGCAACGCGCCGGCAATACGCGTGTCTACACTTACCGCGACCGGGGCCGTCTGATGCTGATCCTGCGCGGCAAGCGATTGGGTTTCAGTCTGCGCGAGGTGCGCGACTGGCTCGACCTCTACGACCTGGATCCGAACCAGGTTGCTCAAATGACCCGGCTGCGCGACAAGGTGTGCGCGCGCATCGCCGCCCTCGAGGGTCAGCGCGCCGACCTGAAGGCTACGCTAGCGGAGCTGCGCGGCATCCTGCAACAGGTCGATGGCCACCTGGCCGCCAAGGACGGTTCCAAGTCCGGGGACGGCACGGCCGCCGCCTCGTAACGCCTACCCGGGAGGACAGCCAAATGCGGAAGAACGTCGTAATCGCCGGTTATGCCCGATCGCCCTTTCATTTTGCGACCAAGGGCGAGCTCGCCCGGGTGCGGCCCGACGAGATGGCCGCCCAGGTGGTCCGCGGCCTGATCGAAAAAACCGGCGTCGACCCGGCGGATGTGGAGGACCTGATCGTCGGCTGCGCGTTTCCCGAAGGCGAGCAGGGCCTCAACGTGGCGCGCCTGATCGGCTTTCTCGCCGAATTGCCGCAGTCGGTGGCCGGGACCACCGTGAACCGCTTCTGCGGCTCGTCCATGCAGGCGATCCACATGGCCGCCGGCGCGATCCAGATGGACGCGGGCGAGGCCTTCATCTGCGCGGGCGTCGAATCCATGACCCGCGTCGCGATAGGTGGGTTCAACCCCATGCTGCATCCTGGCCTCGCCGAGCGCTATCCTCAGGCTTACATCTCGATGGGCGAGACGGCCGAGAACCTGGCCGAGAAATACGGCATTGCCCGGGACCGGCAGGAGGCGCTGGCCCTGGAAAGCCACCAGCGCGCCAGCGCCGCGCGCGAGGCGGGCCGTTTCGACGACGAGCTGGTGGCCATCGAACAGGGCAACCTGCGGGTCGAGGCCGACGGCTGCATTCGGCCCGGCACCTCGACGGAGGCGCTGGCCGACCTCAATCCCAGCTTCAAGGCCGAAGGGACGGTCACCGCCGGTACCTCCTCGCCGCTCACCGACGGCGCGACGGCGGTGCTGGTCACCTCGGAAGACTACGCCAGGGCCAACGGCCTCGACCCGCTGGCCCGGATCCGTTCCGTGGCGGTGGCCGGCTGCGCGCCGGAGATCATGGGCATCGGCCCGGTGGCCGCGACGCGCAAGGCGCTGGAGCGCGCCGGCGCCGAGGTCGGGGACCTGGACGTGATCGAACTCAACGAGGCTTTCGCCGTGCAGGCGCTCGCCTGCATCGACGAGCTTGGGCTCGACCTGGAGAAGACGAACCTCGACGGCGGCGCGATCGCGCTCGGCCATCCCCTGGGCGCGACCGGCGCGCGCATCACCGGCAAGGCGGCCGCGCTGCTCCGGCGCGAGAACAAGAACCTGGCGCTGGCCACCCAGTGCATCGGCGGCGGGCAGGGTATCGCAACCGTGCTGGAAACCACCTGATGCCCATCGAGAAAGCCGCCGTCCTGGGCGCCGGCGTCATGGGCGCCCAGATCGCCGCCCACCTGGCCAACGCGGGTGTGCCGGTCATGCTGCTCGACATGGTGCCGCAGGGCGCCGACAACCGGAACGCGCTCGCCGAAGGCGCGGTCGCGCGCATGCTCAAGGCCGAGCCGGCGCCGTTCGTCCACAAGCGCGCGGCGCGGCTGGTCACGCCGGGCAATCTCGAAGACCATTTGGATGGTCTTGCCGAGGCCGACTGGATCGTCGAAGCGGTGATCGAAGACCTGGAGATCAAGCGCGCGCTCTATGAGAAGGTCGAAGCGGTGCGCAAGGACGGGTCCTTGATCAGCTCCAATACCTCCACCATCCCGCTGGCGCGCTTGATCGACGGTTTGCCGGAACGCTTCGCCAACGACTTCCTGATCACCCATTTCTTCAACCCGCCGCGCTACATGCGGCTGCTGGAGCTGGTCGCCGGTGCCAAAACCCGGCCGGAGGCGCTGGCGATCCTCGAGGATTTCGCCGACCGCCGTCTCGGCAAGGGCGTGGTCGTCTGTCACGACACGCCGGGCTTCGTCGCCAACCGCATCGGCACCTTCTGGATGCAATGCGCCGTGGTGGCGGCCGAGGACCTGGGCCTGTCGGTGGAGGAGGCCGACGCGGTCATGAGCCGACCCGTCGGTATCCCCAAAACCGGCGTCTTCGGGTTGTTGGACCTGATCGGCCTCGACCTCATGCCGAAGGTCGATGCGAGCATGGCGGCCCTCCTGCCAGAGGACGATGCCTATCAGGGCCTGCGGCGAGACTGGCCGCTGTTGCAGCGGATGATCGGTGACGGCTACACGGGGCGCAAAGGCAAAGGCGGTTTCTACCGCCTCAACCGCAGCGGCGGTGGGCGGGTCAAGGAGGCCATCGACCTTGGCTCGGGCGACTACGCGCCCGCGCGGAAGCCCGTCCTGGAGAGTCTGGATGCGGCCAAGCACGGTGGGCTTCCAGCCTTGGTAGCGCAACCGGACCGCGGCGGCCAATTCGCCTGGACGGTGCTGTCCCAGACGCTCGCCTATGCGGCCTCGCTGGTTCCCGAAATCGCCGGCGACATCGTGGCGGTCGATCGTGCCATGCGGCTTGGCTACAACTGGAAAGAGGGTCCCTTCGAGCTGATCGACCGCCTGGGCGCCGCCAATCTGGCCGAACGCCTCGCCGGTGAAGATCGGCCGGTACCGCCGCTCGTCGAAAGCGCGGCCGGCGCCGAAGGCTTCTATCGGGTGCATGACGGCTGCCTGCAATACTTGGCGCTCGATGGCGGCTACGCCGACGTGGGCCGCGCGGACGGCGTGCTGCTGCTCGA
>JAZFZX010000004.1:0-4629 GCA_036444135.1 Kiloniellales bacterium
GGCCTTTTCACATGGGTCGAAAGCCATTGCATAGAGGTCGGAGCTTGAAACGGCCCAGCCCCGTTCCGCCAATGTTTGCTGCGCTATAGTCGCCAGATGCGCGTTGAACGATTTAGGCTCGGGGTGGGCAAGGACAATGTGTGCTTTCATGGGGATTTTGTAACTCGCATTCTCAAGTGAAGAGGCATCATGTATGGGCAATCGGCAAATCGCAAATGTCCGCTTTTGGTGCAGTGGACGGCTCCCACCCGCCGGCATCGCCATGTCTTTTCATGGCTATAAGCGGACATGCGGAGAGCTGAGCGAGAGCGTCCGCTTTACCCCCGAAAGCGGACGTTCGGGTTTGCTGTACGCATTCAGCGCAACAGAATTCAATCTGAGGCGCTAGCGCCCGCCGCCCTTGGTTTGCCGGGTGTTCGGGCGTAGCTTTACGCCGCCGCGGCGCGGGCCAGCAAGCACAGGGATTCTTATGTCGGACGCCCTCTACGATGTGGTCGGAATCGGCAACGCGATCGTCGATGTGGTGGCGGATGCCGACGACGCCTTTCTCGAGGCCGAAGCCATCACGAAGGGCGTCATGACCCTGATCGATGGCCCACGCGCCGAAGCGCTCTATGCGGCGATGGGCCCGGCGATCGAGGTCTCCGGCGGATCGACCGCCAACTCGCTGGCCGGCCTGGCGGCCCTGGGCGCGCGCTGCGCCTTCATCGGCAAGGTGCGCGACGATCCCCTCGGCCGCATCTTCCGGCACGACATAGTGGCTGCCGGGGTCGACTTCGACACGACGCCGGCCACGGACGGCGCGCCGACCGCGCGGTGCCTGATCTTCGTGACGCCCGATGCGCAGCGCTCCATGGGAACCATGCTCGGCGCCTGCACGCAGCTCGGCCCCGAGGATGTCGACGCCGACAAGATCGCCGCCGCCAAGGTGACCTATCTGGAGGGCTATCTGTGGGACCCGCCGCTGGCCAAGGAAGCGTTTCTGAAGGCCGCCCGGATTGCCCACGAAGCGGGCCGCGAGGTGGCCTTGTCGCTGTCGGACCCGTTCTGCGTCGAGCGCCATCGCGAGGAGTTCCGCCAACTGGTCGATGGCCACGTGGACCTTCTGTTCGCCAACGAGGTCGAGATCTGTTCGCTCTATCAGGTCGCGACCTTCGATGAGGCCTTGCAGGCGGTGCGCGGCCGCTGCGCCGTCTCGGCGCTGACCCGCAGCGAGAAGGGGGCGGTCGTCCTCGGCGGCGGCGAAGTCCACGCGGTGGATGCCGAGCCGGTGGACAAGGTCGTCGACACGACCGGGGCGGGCGATCTCTATGCCGGCGGTTTCCTCTACGGCTACACGGGAGGGCGGAGCCTTTATGACTGTGGCCGGATCGGTGCCATCGCGGCCGCCGAGGTCATCTCCCATTACGGCGCCCGGCCGGAAGCGCCGCTGGCCGATCTGGTGGCCCAACGGATGGCCTGAGCGAGACGCATGACCGCGGCCCCATCGCTTCGCAATCTTGCGATCATCGCCCATGTCGACCACGGCAAAACCACGCTCGTGGACAAGATGCTGCGCCAGTCGGGGGCATTCCGGGCCAAGCAGCAGGTCATGGAGCGCGCGCTCGACAGCCACGACCTGGAGCGCGAACGCGGCATCACGATTCTCGCCAAGTGCACTTCGGTGGAATGGCAAGGCGTGAGAATCAACATCGTCGATACGCCCGGCCATGCGGACTTCGGCGGCGAGGTCGAACGGATCCTGTCGATGGTGGACAGCGCTCTGCTGCTCGTCGATGCCGCCGAAGGACCGATGCCGCAGACCAAGTTCGTGACCATGAAGGCGCTGGCGCACGGGCTCAGCCCCATCGTGGTGATCAACAAGGCCGATCGTTCCGACGCCCGGCCGCACGAGGTGCTGGGCGAGGTCTTCGACCTGTTCGCCGCGCTCGACGCCAGCGAGGCGCAGCTGGATTTTCCGACGGTCTATGCATCGGCCAAGGAGGGCTGGGCGACCCTCGATCCGGACCAGCCGGGCACGGACCTGGCGCCGCTCTTCGACACGATCCTGGATCGCGTGCCGCCACCGGGCGGTGAGCCCGAAGCGCCGTTCGCGGTACTGGCGACGACCCTGGAATCCGACCTCTATCTGGGGCGGGTCTTGACCGGCCGGATCGAGGCCGGCCGGGCGCGCATGAACATGCCGGTGAAGGTTCTGTCGCGCGATGGGCGGGTGGTGGAGCAGGCGCGCCTGACCAAGCTGCTGGCCTTTCGCGGTTTGTCGAGGGTGCCGATCGAAGAGGCCGAGGCGGGCGACATCATCGCGGTTGCGGGCCTGTCGCAGGCGACGGTCTCCGATACCGTCTGCGCGCCCGAGCGCGACCAGCCGATTGCCGCCTCGCCCGTCGATCCGCCGACGCTCGCCATGACCTTCTCCATCAACGACTCGCCCTTCGCCGGCCGCGAGGGCGACAAGGTGACAAGCCGGATGATCCGCGCCCGTCTAGGGCGCGAGGCCGAGGGCAACGTGGCCATCCGAATCAGCGAGACAGGGGACAAGGATGCCTTCGAAGTGGCCGGCCGCGGCGAGTTGCAGCTTGGGATCCTGATCGAAACGATGCGCCGCGAAGGTTTCGAGCTGTCAATCAGCCGGCCGCGGGTGCTATTCGAAAGCGACCCGGAGACGGGCGCGCGCCTGGAACCCATCGAGGAGGTTTTGATCGACGTGGACGACGTCTTCACGGGCGTCGTGGTGGAGAAGCTGGGTGCCCGGCGCGGCGAACTGAACGACATGCGCGCCTCGGGCGGCGGCAAGACGCGCCTGGCCTTCTTCGCGCCGACCCGTGGGCTGATCGGCTATCACGGCGAGTTCCTGGGCGACACTCGCGGCACCGGCGTCATGAGCCGCCTGTTCCACGGCTATGCGCCCTACAAGGGCCCAATCCGCGGGCGGGGCACGGGGGTCCTCATTTCCAACGGCCAGGGACCGGCGGTGGCCTATGCGCTGTGGAACCTGGAGGCGCGCGGCAGCCTGTTCATCGCGCCGGGAACCCTGGTCTATCCGGGCATGATCGTCGGCGAGCACAGCCGCAACAACGACCTCGAAGTCAATCCGCTGAAGGCCAAGCAGCTCACCAACATCCGGGCCGCCGGCAAGGACGAAAGCGTCCGCCTGACCCCGCCCCGTCGCCTCACCTTGGAGCAGGCGATCACCTACATCGACGACGACGAGCTGGTGGAGGTGACGCCTGCCACGATACGCCTGCGCAAGCGGTTCCTAGACCCGCACGAGCGCAAGCGGCAGAGCAGGATGAAGGATGCCGGCTGAGCGCCAAATGGAGCCGGTGGCGAAACGCGACTGGCGCGCGGCGTGCCACGACTACCTGAACCGCCGACAGCTGGCCATCCTGCTGATGGGCTTTTCCAGCGGCCTGCCGCTGTTGCTCACCCTTTCGACCCTCAGCTACTGGCTGTCGAAGGTGGGCATCGACAAGACCTCGATCGGGCTGTTCGCGCTGGTCGGCTTGCCCTACGCCTTCAAGTTCCTCTGGGCGCCGCTGCTCGATCACACCCGCTTGCCCCTGCTCGCCGGGATATTCGGTCATCGCCGCAGCTGGGCGCTGGTGATTCAGGTCCTGCTGATGGCCGCGATCCTGGCCATGGGGTTGAGCGATCCGGCCAGCGATCCCTGGCCGACAGCCCTGGCGGCGCTGTTTGTCGCCTTCTTCTCCGCCAGCCAGGACATCGTGATCGACGCCTACCGCATCGAGATCCTGAGCGAGGAGGAACAGGGCGCCGGCGCAGCGGTCACCCAGACCGGCTATCGTCTGGCGCTGATCGCGGCGGGCGCGGGCGCGATCGCCCTGTCCGATTTTGTGGACTGGCCGACCATCTTCGCCTGTCTTGCGGCGTTGATCCTGGTTGGCGTCCTGGGAGTCCTGCTGGCGCCCGAGCCCGAGCTCGCCCGCACGCCGCGCCGCGAGCTGCGGGCCCACTGGTTCCGGGTTTCGTTGGTCGAGCCGTTCACCGACTTCATGTCCCGCAGAGGCTGGGTCCTCATTCTCCTGTTCGCGCTGCTGTACAAGTTCGGCGACGCGATCGGCGGTGTCATGGCGTATCCGCTCTATGTGGACCTGGGCTTCACGGGTCTGGAGATCGCCGCCGTTTCGAAGATCTTCGGCGTCCTGATCACCGTGGCGGGCGCAATCACCGGCGGCCTCCTGGTCTCCCGCTACGGCTATTTCCCGGCGCTCCTGGCTGGCGGCATCCTCCAGGCGGTCACCAATCTCCTGTACGCCGTGCTGGCGCTTCACGGCCACGACCTGACCATGCTGGTGGTGGCGATCGGCGCCGACAACTTCACCGGCGGCATGGGCTCGGCCGCCTTCGTCGCTTATCTCTCGGCGCTCTGCAACAAGCGCTTCACCGGCACCCAATTCGCCTTGCTGACCTCGCTGATGGCGGCCGGACGGACCCTGCTCTCCTCGGGCGGTGGCTGGCTGGCGGATCAGATGGATTGGGTCAGTTTCTTCGCCGCGACGACGGCTTTGGCTATTCCCGGCCTGTTGCTATTGTGGTGGCTTAAACGGGTGAACCTGGGCCTTCCCGAAGCCGAGGCCGAGGCCATGGCCCCGTCGGCGGAGCACGCTC
>JAZFZX010000005.1:0-26430 GCA_036444135.1 Kiloniellales bacterium
GCCGCCTTAGTTCGATTTCTTCTCCGGCATGCGCCGCAGGAGCGGGTCCACCCATCCGGGCGGCAGGGCCCACAGCAACCAGGTGCTGGCGGCCAGCGGCCACGGAAACATGAGCCGCGCCTTGTTGTGGGCGAGCCCTCGGCGGATGATCGCCGCGACACGGTCGGCATCCATGATAAACGGCATGGGGAAGTCGTTGACGGCGGTCATCGGCGAGCGCACGTATCCGGGGCAGATGACGGTCACGCCGATCCCGCTGGTCGCCAAGTTGCCGCGCAAGGCCTCGCCCCACACCCGAACCGCGGCTTTGCTGGCGCAATAGGCCGGCGCGCCGGGAAAGCCCCGGAAGCCGGCCAGCGAGCTCATGAGGGCGATCTGTCCGGCTCCGCGGGGGGTCATCCGTTCCAGCGCAGGCCACACCGTGTGCGCGACGCCGTCCACGTTGGTCGCGAAGATGCGTCGGGCTTGCTCGTCCGTCTCGCCGCCGCCGCCGGTGCCGGCCGAGATACCGGCATTGGCAATGACCAGGTCCAGGGGATGACTCGCGTCCACCGTTGTCATCCAGTCGTCCATGGCCGCCCGGTCGGTGACGTCGGCCACGGTCCCCTCGGCCTCGGCCCCGGCGGCCCGGCAGGCTTCGGCGACCGCATCGAGGCGCCCCGCGTCGCGTCCGCCCAGCGCCAGGTACACGCCGGGCGCCGCGTAGATGCGGGCCAAGGCCGCACCGATACCGCTGGATGCGCCGGTGATGAGGATTGCGCGCGGATTGTCCATCGGTGACCCTCGGGCTCGCTTGTTGACCTCCGGAGCCGAGTATATAAAGACGCGGCGGCCCATCCGCACCCTATTGTTTGCAGCGAGGCACACACTCGTGGCCAAATCCCGACCCCTAGCCAGCATGACCGGTTTCGCCCGCCGCGAGGGGGGCGACGCCCGGGTCACCTGGAGTTGGGAGATCAAGAGCGTCAACGGCCGCTCGCTCGACGTGCGTTGCCGCGTCCCGTCCGGACACGAGCGCCTCGAGGCGGCGGCGCGCGCCGCCCTGCCCAAGGCTTGCGCGCGCGGCAACGTGAGCATCGCGCTGTCCGTCGGCCGCGGCGACGTCGCGCCCGGACTGCGGGTCAACCGGGACCTGCTGGATCAGGTCATCGCCCTCGCCGGAGAGCTGGAAACGTCGCTCGGCAGCGGCCAGGTGGCGCCGCCACGTCTGGATGGGTTGCTGGCGATCCGCGGCGTTTTGGAAACCGCGAACGAGGACGAGCCGGCGGAGGAAACGGCGGCCCGCGAGGCCGCAATGCAGGGCGACCTGGAAGCGGCGCTCGACGACCTGGTAGCCGCGCGCCGGGGCGAGGGCACCCATTTGAAGGCCGCCGTCGAGGCGCACCTGACGACTGTCGAGACGTTGACCGCTGCCGCGGCGGCCTGCGCGGCGACCCAGCCCGATGCGCTCCGGGAGCGCCTCAAGACCCAGGTCGAGGCGTTGTTGGACAGCGTTCCCGCCCTATCGGAAGATCGCCTGGCACAGGAGGCGGCGTTGCTGATCGCCCGCGGCGACGTGCGCGAGGAATTGGATCGGCTCGGCGCCCATGTGGCCGCCGCGCGCGCGCTGTTGGCCGAAGGTGGGACGGTGGGCCGGCGCCTCGACTTTCTCTGTCAGGAATTCAATCGCGAGGCCAACACGCTGTGCTCCAAGTCGTCGGATGTGGGGTTGACCCGCATCGGTTTGGATCTCAAGAGCGCCATCGAGCAATTGCGCGAGCAGGTGCAGAACATCGAGTGATTTTGGCGGCCTGGTAGGCCGCGCCGGGCTCCATAGGACGAAGCAACCAACGGCAGGACCGAATGACCCAAACCCGCATTCAACGCCGCGGACTGATGCTGGTGCTGTCTTCGCCCTCGGGCGCGGGCAAGACCACCATTTCCCGTCGCCTGCTGCCCGGTGACGACGAGATCGATCTATCGATCTCGGTCACCACGCGTCCCAAGCGGGCCAACGAGATCGAGGGCGTCGACTATCATTTCGTCGATCAGCCGACGTTCGACCAGTTGGTCATTGCCGGCGAGCTGCTGGAGCACGCCACGGTGTTCGGCCACGGCTATGGAACGCCGCGGGCCCCGGTCGAGGCGGCCCTGGAGGCGGGCCAGGACGTGCTGTTCGACATCGACTGGCAAGGCACACAGCAGCTCGCGGAAAAGGCGTCGAAAGACCTGGTGCGCATCTTCATCCTGCCGCCTTCGACCACCGAGCTCGAACGCCGTCTGCGGACGCGCGCCCAGGACCCCGAAGAGGTGGTGCAAGGCCGCATGGCGAAAGCCGCCGATGAGATGAGTCATTGGCCGGAATACGACTACATCATCGTCAACCACGACGTGGCGGAAAGTCTGGCCCAGGTGGAGGCCATCCTGGCGGCCGAACGGCTCAAGCGTGAGCGCCAGGTGAGTCTGCACGATTTCGTCGAGGCCCTGCGGCAGCCCCGCTAATCGCTGCCGGCGTCGAGCGCGCGCGCCAGGGCACAGAAGTCGGCCACGGTGAGCTGCTCGGCCCGGGCGGTTTCGGGTACGCCAGCGGCCGCGATGAGGGCCGCGCTGTCCACGCCCAGGGTCTTCAAGCTTTGCCGCAGCATCTTGCGCCGCTGCCCGAAGGCGGCGGCGGTCATCCGTTCGAGGGATTCGAACTGCGCCGGATCGGCCGGCGCGGGACGGGGCCGCAGCTCGACGACGGTGGAGGTCACCTTGGGCGGCGGGGTGAAGGCGCGCGGCGAGACATCGAACAGGGTTCGCACCTCGCAGAGCCACTGCGACAGGACGGAAAGCCGGCCATAGGCGCGGCCGCCCGGCGGCGCCGCCAGCCGCTCCGCCACCTCCTTCTGGAACATGACGGTCAGGCCTGTCAGGCACCCGGGGGAGCGATAGATGTCTTCGAGCCAGCCCACCAGCAGCACCGTCGCGACGTTGTAGGGCAGGTTGGCGACGATGCGGCGCGGCGGCCCGCCCAGCGCTACGGTGTCGATCGTCAGAGCGTCGCCGGCGATGACTTCGAGGCGCTCTGGATAGGCAGCGCTCAGCTCCTGAAGCGCGCCGATGCAGCGGCGGTCCTTTTCGATGGCATAGACCTTGGCCGCACCCTCGTCCAAAAGGGCGCGGGTCAGTCCACCGGGGCCGGGGCCCACCTCGATGGTCGTGCCGTCCGACAATTCCCCAGCCGCCCGCGCGATGCGCCGCGTCAGGTTGAGGTCGAGGAGAAAGTGCTGGCCCAGCGCCTTTGCGGCGCGCAGGCCGTGGCGCGCGATAACGTCACGCAGAGGCGGGAGGTTCGGGCCTTGGGTCACGGGCTGCGCGTTGCGGGCGCGTCTAGCCGTCTCGGCCCGCGGCCCGGTTATGGGCCTTGTCTCGGGCGCGTTTGCAGGCCGTGATCCTGCCTAAGGGGCCGGCGTTGCCAGCCTTGGCGAGCACCCCGATCCCGTCCACCAGACCCGGGCCCGCCGTCACAGGCGAATGTCCACATTGGCGGCCCGGCGTAAATCTTGCAATTTCCGGCGTGACAACATCTCGGCCCGCTGCGCCAGGATATTCTCCTGGATTCGATCTCGGTTCACCTGGTCACCCTGGCGGTCACAGACGACCAGAACGGCAACTCCGCCGGCGACCTGCAGAGGTTCGCTCGGCTGCTCCAGGGGTAGGGACTCGACCACCTGCCGCAAATTCGCGGGAAGGTCCGTCAGTTTGACGCTGCCCAGGTCGCCGGATCCGGGCGAACCCGATTCCGCGGCGACCTTGTCCACGTCGGCGCAACTCCCGATCAATTCGCGTAGACCGGCCGCCTTGAGGATCAATTCCTCGATCTGTTGTTCCGTGGGATCGGGCGGCGCTTCCAGATAGACCTGCTTCAGACTTGCAGTACTATCGCCACTGACGACTTGGCGGCGGTCCTTGAGATACAGGATATGGAAACCGCTGAAGCCGCGAACCGGGCCAACAATCTGGCCCGGCTGCATTTTCTGCACTGCAGCAGTCATTTCTTCCGGAAGCTGTGCTTCTTGAATCCACCCCATGTCGCCGCCGACAGACGCGGTTGCGGCTTGCGAGAATTCGCTTGCCAGGGCAGCGAAATCGACCCCGTTGCTCAGTTGCTCCAGAAGGCGCTCGACGGAGCGTTTGGTCTCGTCTTCGGCGAGCACGTTTTCCACCTCGAGAAAGATTTCCGCCAGATGGACCTCGGGGCTGTCCTGGCCGGCTTTGATCCGCGAGGCGATCTCGTCGATCTCCTCATCGCCGATGACGATGGTGGGAACCAGCAGAACTCGAACCACCTGTTGCCAAGCCAGTTCCGCGCGGACGCGGTCCTCCATGGCCGTCGGCAGGATTTGATTCTGCAACAGCATGTCGCGGAATTGCGGGAGGGACATTCCGTTCCGGCGCGAGATGTTTTTGATGACCTCAACGACTTCCTCGTCGCTCACCGGGATGCCGATCCGATCGGCTTCTTGCAGCTGCAACTGCTCGTCGATGAGGCGGCGCAAGACTTCGTGCTGGATGCGCAGCTGTGCCTGGTCGGTCATTTCCATTCCGGACGAAAGTATTGTCAGCCGCACCCGCATGATGAGGTCCAGCATGGAGATCACACTGTCGTTCACCACGGCAACCGCGCGCAAGGTATCCTGAGCGCGCGCCGGCGGCGCAGCGCCGGCAGCCGTCAGCACGAGCACCGACAGGGCCAGCGGCACGAGAGACCTGGCGTAGGTGCGGAAGAGAAGATCAATCATGGCCCGTCTTGCGATTTCTTTCGGCGTGTCTCTGAGGGTTCGGCGCTTGCCAGCTTAGTTTCGACTATAGATATTTGGACCGTGACGAACAACGGATGCGCGAAGCCGACAACTGCGGTCAATCGACGGAAAAGTCGCCAAGGTACTTGAAGACCAACTGGACCATTATGGAATCCTCGGGTTCGATCTCGCGGTCGTCGAAGTATGTTCTCTTGCCCTCGACCGATATGAGAAAACATTCGTCCTGATAGGTTGCGCCGACAAAAGACTCGAGGGCGTCGTTTTGCTGCAGGTCGCGCCTGTGGCCGCCGAATAAAGACCAGGTTTGGTTGACCTGCGACCTTGCGCGCACGGTCAGCTCCTCCCGATCTTCGAAGTCGGTGGTTCCTTCGATTTGGTCGGTCAGGAAGATGTAGTTGAGATCGAGTTGGAACGCAGGCGGGCCGATACGGAAATCAAGCTCGTGGCGTTCGGCGGTCAAATTGTCCTTGTCGTAGCGAAAGCGATAGGACAGGTCGATGTCGTCTTGCGGCTGCAGGCGCACGCGTCCGACGATGTCGGACAGGGAGTCGTCGAGTCCGGTTCCCGAGTTGAAGGCGTCGTCCTGTTCGGCCCGCAAACTTTGCCCGACGAATGCGCTTGCCTCGCCGATGTAGTCGCTGGAGATCGTCCAGGCGAGTCCATAGTCGATGCGGCTGCCGGGGTCGACGCGATCCAATCCAGGGAACCGGTTCAGGGACAGCAGGTTCGTGTCGTCCAGCTCGATATCGATGCTGTCCTCATTGGGGATGTCGCCGTTGTTGGCACTGTCGGGGGCGGCGACGAGCTGAACGACGGGCTCGATCACCTGGTTACCCCAGTCCGACGGCCGGAACCAGGGATAACGCCATTGCACGGCGAGCTGCGGAAAGAAACGTCCGACCACGTCGGATTCGGTCGGGCCGGCGGGATTGACGTCATCGCTTTGGGGGTCGTAGTCGTGCGCCCAATAGCCGTCAGCCTGAACGTTCGCCATGATTCGGTATACGTCGCCCATCTTTCCAACGAAAGGCATCTCCCAGCCGCCCTTGAGCGAAACACGCCCCGTGTCGCGGCCGTCGATGCGGGAGAGGAGCCCTAGATTCGTGTCGACGCTGTAGCGCCCGCCCCAGGAATCCGGCTCGCTCAAATAGTTGTAATCGACGAGCGGCAGGACGATCGGCAATTCGTCGGTGGGGTCATCGTCGCGCTGGCCTTGAAAGGCGAAGGCGTTGACCGCCATGTAGTTGCGCCCTTCCAGCGCCTCGGCGAAGAGGTTCGAGGTGAGCGTGGCCTCGTCCGAGAAATTGTAGAGCCGCAGGTAGGTGTCATCGGTTGCCCGATTGGTGTCGAATCCCCAACGCCAGATTTCGTCGATATCGAACCGTCCCTTGGTATCGATATGGCCACGAAACTGGTCGTTCTTGATTTCGTTGTTGGTCTCGCGGTCGGCGATCGTCGCGCTGCCTTTCAGCTCTATCTCGCCGTTTCCGAAGAGTTGCCGGTACTCGCCGCCCAGGACGACGCTTTGCTTGGTTGTGATCATCGGCTCGAAGGTGGCGTCCTTGTCGGGCGCGATGTTCCAGTAATAGGGAACCTTGAGGACGAACCCCAATTGGTCGGACCGCCCGAAGGTCGGTGCCAGCAATCCGCTCTGGCGTTTCACCGTCGGGTCCGGGTGCTCGAAGTAGGGCGTGTAGGCGACGGGGACGCCGAACATCTCCAGGCGGGCGTCGTAGTATCGCACTTCGCGCTCCTCCTGATCGTGGACCACGCGATTTGCCTTCAGCTGCCACAATGGCGCCCGGTTCGGATCGTCCCGGCAGAGTTCGCAGGGACTGAACACGGCTTTGCTGAATTCGGTGATGTTGCCGTCGCGGCGCTCGCCGCTGGCGGCCGCGATCCGTGTCCGATCGGCCATCAGCACGCCGACGTCGCGAATGAACCCCTCGCGCAGGTCCTTGGACAGTTCCACGTACTCGGCGAAGAACACGGTGCCGTCCGGTTCGGTCAGTGAGACATTGCCGGCGGCGGAGACCACGTTGGTGCGCAGGTTGTAGTTGACGCTATCGGCCATCAGGGTGCGACCGTTCTGAGCGATCTCCACATGGCCGGTGGCGGTGACCACGCCGAGTTCCTCGTCATAGAAGATTTCGTCGGCGCTGATCAGCGCAGGACTTCCTTCAAGCTCGCCGAAAAGGTCGGACGGGTCGCTTTGGGCCGCGGCTGGCGTGGCCATGAACAGAGCGACGCAAATCACGGCGCAGATCATGCACGCCGAGCCCGGTCCGGGACGGCGGTGGCCCCAAAGATCAGAGAATTTCCTCCCGATCCCCCGCATGGTCCTCCAGCTATCCGTCTTCCAAGTGGAACAGCAAGGCAATCGCGAGCAGAACGCCGCTGTCCTTGTCGATCTGCTGTCGGTTGCCATTCAACATAACCACGCGAGGATTGCCGCCGTTGGCGACCAATGCGCCGCTTTCGGCCATCACGGTGACCGGATTGCCGGGGTCGCGATTGTCAGGGATCAAAAGACCGCGCAGCTTGCCGTCGGCGCTTCGCTCGCGCACATAGACCGTGATGCCCTGGGCGGGATCGCTGAACGCGCCCTCTTGCAGCAGGACGCCGGTCAGATCATTTTGTGCCTCGAACTGATAATCGCTGAAGGCCTTGTGACTGACGGGTTGAAAGTAAAAAATGATCGAGTAGCCGATGGGCAGTACAACGGAGAGGAACGTGGGCAGCAGCACGACCTTCCAAAGGAAGGTATCGACCAAACCGCGGTTGACGACGTGATCCAAGAGGCGCAGGGAGCGGATCAGCCATACGCCGCAAGTCAGGGCGACCGTAACAACGAGAGTCACGGCGATCAGTTCTATGAAGACGTATCGCGAGATGGCCCGCATAATGACTTGTACCCCTGATCAACAGTGATAGCCGGAATTTAGGAGGTCGGTCTAGCCCTTTTATTAGTGTGACTTAGCCGCATATCTTGCGATGAACACTAAAGATCTATCGGAACGAATATCTGCCGATGGGCGAAATCCGAGGGGCGCTGGAAGGCTGTACGCGCCATGGGCGTTCTCGTACTTGGCGTCCCGCGGCCTCAGTATGAAACCGGATTGGAGACCTACATGAAGATCACTTTCTCCGCCATCACCCTGCCGAAGCGCGGCGCGATCGCCGTGCTGGTGGCCAAGGACCGCAAACTGCTGGCCACGGCAAAGGCGCTCGACAAGGCCACGGGAGGCGCGTTGACCCGGGCCATGAGCGCCGGCCGGTTCAAAGGCAGAAAAGACGAGGTTCTCGAGTTGCTGGCGCCGCCGCGCGTGCCCAATAGCCGGGTGCTGCTGGTAGGTATCGGCGACCCGAAAGCGCTCAAGAGCCTCGACCTGCAGAACATCGGAGGGGCGATCGTCGGACACCTGGGCAAGGCCGGAGAAACCGAGGCCGCCGTTGCGGTGGATACGGTGGACGGTGACCAGGCAGCCGGCGCCGCTTCGGCCGGTCACCTGGCCTATGGCGCACGGCTGGCCGCCTACCGGTTCGACCGTTACAAGACCAAGAAGAAGCCGAACGCGAAACCGACCCTGGCCAAGCTGCGCATCCTGGCGGACGGCGCGACGGCGGCGCGCGAAGTGTTTGCTCCCTTGGACCGGGTGGCGGCGGGCGTTTGTATGACGCGCACCCTGGTATCGGAGCCGGCCAACGTCATATTCCCCAAGTCCCTCGTCGCCGAGGCGGAGGCGCTGCAAAGCCTGGGCGTCAAGGTTCGCGCCCTGGGCGTCAAAGAAATGCGCCGGCTCGGGATGGGGGCCCTCCTGGGCGTCGGTCAGGGCTCGATCAACGAGTCGCAGCTGTTGGTTCTCGAATGGAACGGCCTGTCGGCTGGCGAGGGCAACAAGGATGCCGCGCGACCCTTGGCGTTCGTCGGCAAGGGCGTCACCTTCGATACCGGCGGTATCTCGATCAAGCCCGCCGCCGGCATGGAAGACATGAAGTGGGACATGGGCGGGGCCGGCGTGGTCATCGGCCTGTTCTGCGCTCTGGCCGGACGCCAGGCGAAGGTCAACGCCGTCGGGGTATGCGGCCTGGTCGAGAACATGCCCTCGGGCGCGGCGCAGCGGCCGGGCGATATCGTGACGTCGATGTCGGGGCAGACGATCGAGGTGCTGAACACGGATGCCGAAGGCCGCCTGGTTCTCGCCGACGCCCTGTGGTACGCGCAGGACACGTTCGCCCCGCGGCTGATGATCGATCTTGCGACGCTGACCGGCGCCATCATCGTTGCGCTGGGCCACGAACATGCCGGCTTGTTCAGCAACGACGATGAACTGGCCACGCGCCTGAGCACGGCCGGCCAATCGGTCGGCGAGCCCGTGTGGCGCATGCCGTTGGGCGAGGCATACGACAAGGCCATCGATTCCGAGGCCGCGGACATGAAGAACATCGGCAACCGCTGGGCGGGCTCGATCACCGCCGCCCAGTTCCTGCAGCGCTTCGTCAAGGCCGGCACGCCCTGGGCGCATCTCGATATCGCCGGCGTCACCTGGTCGAGCAAGGCCAAGGCGACGGTGCCCAAGGGCGGTACCGGATTTGGCGTCCGCCTGCTCGACCGCCTGGTCAAGGATCATTACGAGGCTTGAGTTTCGGGGACGGATGGGCCGCCGGCCCGCGCCGCGTATCTCGGGGCCTTGGGGGGAGATCATGACGGACGTGCGCTTCTATCACCTCACGCGCTCGCCGCTCGAGGCCGTGCTCCCCAAAATGCTGGAGAAGACGCTGGAGCGCGGCCAGAAGGCGGTGGTCATGACCGGCTCGGAGGAGCGCGTGGAAGCTTTGAACGGTCACCTCTGGACCTACCACGACCGCGGCTTCCTGCCGCACGGGTCGGACAAGGACGGTTTCGCCGAATCGCAGCCGATCTGGCTCACGGTTAGGGACGAGAACCCCAACGGCGCCCAGGTGCTGTTCCTGACCGACGGTGCCGCCACCGCCCACCTGGGCGCGTTCGAGATCTGCGCCATCTTGTTCGATGGGGCCGACGAAGCGGCGGTTGCCGCCGTGCGCGGCCAGTGGCAGGAGCTGAAAAGCGCGGGCCATGAGGTGACCTACTGGCAACAGGGCTCGGGCGGCGGTTGGGAAAAGAAGACCTGATCGGGCCGGCCGGGCGTGCCAAGATCGCCGCGGTGAATCAGGCCAATATCAAGGACCCTTGGTACTATGCTAAAGTCCGAAGCGCCAGCAGGGGATTAGTCGCTGGCAGTGGGGGGAGATGGATGAATTCTACTGGTCCTCGGTCGCCTCGGCGACGTGGCCTACGGCGTGCCTTCCGCCAGGCGCTCACGGGTCTTTTGACCCTGGTCTGCCTGTGCGGTGGCCAGCTCTTGGTCTCGCCCACCGCCAGCGGCCAGTCCGGGCTGGACATCGAGCTTAACACGGTCGAGGACCAGGGCGGCGGCTGCGTGGCGTCGTTCGTGTTCCAGAACGACCTGGGCGCGGCGCTCGATCGCTTCAACCTCGACCTCGTCCTGTTCGATGGCCAGGGCGCCATCATGCGCCGGCTGATGCTGGATCTGGCGCCGCTCAGCAACGGCAAGACGCGGGTCGCCAGTTTTCGCCTGCATGAGGGGGCCTGCTCGAAACTCGGCCGCGTGCTCATTAACGACATTCCGGCCTGCCGCGCCGAGGGCGGCGGCGACCTCGATTGTCTGGCCGGATTGACGGTTCACAGCCGCACCACGATCGGGCTGACAAAGTAGACCGCGCCCAGCCGCCGGCGGGCGTCCGCTCAGCCGTTGTCCAGCAATTCTTGCGCTTCCAGCCAGGCCGCTTCGGCTTCGGCGAGTGCGCGGCTGACTGCCCCGTGTTGCCGCTGCAAGGCCTGCAGATCGCCGCCTTTGTTCTGGTAGAGCGAGGGGTCGGCCAGGCGCGCTTCTAGCGCCTTTCGTTCTCCGGTCAAGGACGCGACCCGTGTCTCGGCCGCGCGGGCCGCCGCGCGCAAGGCCGCGCGTGCGTTGCGGGATTCGGCCGCGCTGCGTCGCCGGGCCTTCCGGCTGGTGGTTTCGGGTTCGCCGGCACGGCGCTGCCGGGCGGCACGGCGCTCGCCCCGGCGCTGTGCGATGAGCCGCGCGCGGTAATCGCCGAGGTCGCCGTCGAACGGCGCCACGGTGGCATCCGCCACCAGCCAGAGCCGGTCGGCGATCAGCTCGATCAAGTGGGAATCGTGACTGACCAGCACGACGGCGCCCGGAAAGGCGTTGATCGCCTGGATCAGCACCTGGCGAGCGTCGACGTCCAGGTGGTTGGTGGGTTCGTCGAGCAGTAGCAGGTGCGGGGTCTGGACGCTGTTGAGGGCGAAGACGAGCCGTGCCTTCTCGCCCCCCGACAGATGGCCGGCGGTGAGCTCGGCGCGATCGCCGCTGAACCCAAAGCGGCCCAGGTGGGCCCGCCTCTGGGTGTTGCCGGCCTTGGGCAGCAGACGCTCGAGCAGGGCCAGCGGCGTGGCGTCGAGATCCAATTGCTCGGCCTGATCCTGGGCGAAGTAGCCGACCCGCAGCTTGCGCGTGCGCACGACGCGGCCGGTCTGGGGCGCAAGCTCGCCGGACAGCAGCTTGAGAAACGTGGTCTTGCCGTTGCCGTTGGCGCCCAGCAACGCCACCCGGTCGTCCATGTTCAGCCGGAGGTTCAGGCCACGCAGCACGGGCGCCTGCGGCGCGTAGCCGGCGGCCACGTCCTCCAGGGTCAGCAGCGGCGGCGGCAGGGCTTCCGGATCGGGGAAGGAAAAGGCGACGGTCTGCCGTTCGATGACCGCGGCGATCGGCTCCATGCGCGCCAGCGCCTTGAGCCGCGATTGGGCCTGGCGTGCCTTGGTCGCCTTGGCCCGGAAACGGTCGACGAAAGCCTGGATGTGGCGGCGCTCCCGCATCTGCCGTTTGTGGAGAGCGGCCTGGCGCTCCAGGCGCTCGCGGCGGGTCCTCTCGAAGCGGTCGTAATTGCCCCGGTAGGCGACCAGCTTGCCGCCCTCCAAATGCACGATCCGCTCGGCCACCTGGTTCAACAGGTCGCGGTCGTGCGAAACCAGCAGGACCGTTCCCGGATAGGATCGCAGGTAGCTTTCGAGCCACAGCGTCGCCTCGAGATCCAGGTGGTTGGTCGGTTCATCGAGCAGCAGCAGGTCCGGTACGGAGAACAGCAGCGCGGCCAAGGCCACGCGCATGCGCCAGCCGCCCGAGAGTTCCTTGCAGGCCCCCTGTTGGGCCGCCTCGTCGAAACCGAGGCCCGCCAGAATTCGTGCCGCGCGGGCCGGTGCGCTTTCCGCCCCGATCGCGGCCAGGCGCTCGTGCACCTCGGCGATGCGCGCGGCCTCAACGGCCGTCTCGGCCTCGGCCAGCAGCGCCGTGCGTTCCCGGTCGGCGGCGAGCACCGTCTGCAAAAGGCTTTCCGGGCCCGAGGGCGCTTCCTGCGCCACGCTGCCGATGCGTAGGCTCCGCGGCAGGCCGATGGTACCGCCGTCGGGTTGCAGGCGACCCTCCACGAGCTTCAGCAAGGTGGTCTTGCCGCTGCCGTTGGCTCCGACCAGCCCGGCGCGCTCGCCCTTGTGCAGGGCGATGCTCGCATGGTCGAACAGCACACGGCCGCCCACCCGGTAGGTCAGATCGTTGACGTGCAGCATGACGGCGGCGGTGATAGCACGGTCCCCGGCGGGTGTGGAAGCCCCCCGGGGTGGGGGCGGACCATTGCCCGCCTTTGGCAAAGCGTTTATAAGGCCGCGGCGTTTCAGCGCGATGAAAATTGAGGGGAAGACCGCGTCATGGCTGTCGAGAGGACGCTATCGATCATCAAGCCCGATGCCACGCGCCGCAACCTGACCGGGACGATCAACGCCCGGTTCGAGGAAGCCGGCCTGCGCATCGTGGCGCAAAGGCGAATCAGGCTGACGCGCGCGCAGGCCGAGGCCTTCTATGACGTGCACAAGGAACGGCCCTTTTACGGGTCGCTCTGCGACTTCATGACCTCCGGGCCGGTGGTCGTGCAGGTGCTGGAGGCCGACAACGCGATCGCGCTCAACCGCGAGGTCATGGGGGCAACCAATCCCGCCGACGCCGCGCCGGGCACGATCCGGGCCGACTTCGCCGAATCGCTCGAGGCCAATTCGGTGCACGGCTCGGACGCGGCCGAGACCGCGCTGCAGGAAGTCGCTTTCTTTTTTTCCGAGGAGGAAATCGTCGGCTAGCGCCGCGCGGTCAACCTTTGGCCGCGGCGTTGCTGTTGGCGAAGATCTAAAGCAGGAACAGGGCCATCAGGATAAGCGTGACGGCGGTCGCCGCCGTCGACACCGCGATGAAGCGCACGAAGCCGTCGTAGGTTTGCTTGTGTTCCTGAAGCATCGAATCGTCGCTCATCGCCTGTTTCCTCATCCCCCGAGTTTTCGTCGCCGGCCGGAGCCAGCAGTATCAGCGCCAGAACCTAATTACCGGCTTGCGCGCATCCCCGCAATAGCCTTGCCCGTGGCCAGCTAGAGGGACGGGCTGATGAGGACCGGTTCGTCGCCGGCCGCCGCCTCGATTTCCACCCCTTCGCCCACGACCCTGGCCCGCCCCTCGGCGACCAGCCGCAGACAGGCCGGATAGAGCCGGTGCTCGGCCCCAAGCACGCGGGCCGCCAGGCTCTCGGCGTCGTCCTGCGGCAGCACGGGGACCTCCGCCTGCCCGATGATCGGCCCGTGGTCCACCGCCTCGCGCACGAAATGAACCGTGCAGCCATGCAGTTTGACGCCTTCGGCCAGCGCTCTCTCATGCGTGTCCAACCCGGGGAACGACGGCAGCAGCGAGGGGTGGATGTTGATCAGGCGGTCGCGCCAGCGCGCCACGAAGGCGCCGGTCAGCACCCGCATGAATCCGGCCAGGCAGACCAGTTCGACGGCGGCCTCTTCGAATGCGGCGGTCAACACCGCCTCGAAGGCCGCGCGCGCGCCCGGCGAGCCATAGTCCCGATGGTCGACGATGGTTGTGGGAATGCCGGCCTCCGATGCCCGGGTGAGGCCGGCCGCGCCGGGGACGTTGGAGATGACCAACACGATCTCTGCCGGGTGATCGGTCGCGCGCGTCGCGTCGATCAAGGCCTGCAGGTTGCTGCCCCGGCCGGAGATCAGGACGCCCGTCTTCACGCGGGCCATGTTGCCTCCGCGCCAACCACCGTGACCGGTGGTGCCTCCCCGCTGCGCCGCTCGACGTATCCCATGACGTGGGCCCGCTCGCCGGCGTCGCGCAGCACCGCCTTGAGGGCCTCGGCGCGTGCCGCATCGGCGATCACGACCATCCCGATGCCGCAGTTGAAGGTCCGCAGCATCTCGCTGACCGCGACCTCTCCGGCCGTGCTCAGCCAGGTGAAAACCGGCGGTACGGGCCAACACAGGCCGTCGATCCGCACTGCCAGGCCCTCGGGCAAAACCCGCGGCAGGTTCTCCAGCAGCCCGCCCCCGGTCACGTGGGCGAGCGCCTTGACGCCGCCCGCGGCGACCGCCGCCAGGCAGGGCCTGACGTAGATGCGGGTCGGCGTGAGCAAGCATTCGCCGAGCGATCGGCTGGCCTCGAAGGGTGCCGCCTCGGCGTAATCGAGGTCCAGGTCGGCGACGATCCGGCGGACCAGCGAAAAACCGTTGGCGTGCAGACCGTCGGATTCCAGGCCGAGCACCACGTCCCCCTCGGCCACCTCCGCGCCGGTCAGCAGCCGCGCCCGCTCGACCGCGCCCACGGCGAAGCCCGCCAGGTCGTAGTCGCCGGGCGCATAGAGGCCGGGCATTTCCGCGGTCTCGCCGCCGATCAGCGCACAGCCCGCCGCGGCACAGCCCTTGGCGATGCCGGCCATGATGGCACGGCCGGCCTCGACATCCAGTTTGCCGCTGGCGTAGTAATCCAGGAAGAACAACGGTTGGGCGCCCTGCACGACCAGGTCGTTGACGCACATGGCGACCAGATCGATGCCGACGCCGTGGTGACGCCCCGCCGCGATGGCGACCTTCAGCTTGGTGCCGACGCCGTCGGTGCCGGCCACCAGGATGGGATCATGGAATCCGGCGGCCTTGAGATCGAACAACCCACCGAAACCGCCGAGCCCCGCATCCGCCCCCGGCCGGGCCGTGGCCTTGGCCAAAGGCCGGATCGCGTCGACCAGGGCGTTACCCGCGTCGATGTCGACGCCGGCATTTTTGTAGCTGCGTTGGGTGCGGCTGACTATGGCGTCCTCCGGAGACATGGAGTAGAAAGACGGCGCCCGAACACCACGGCCCTTGCGGCGGATGCGTGCCCTGCACCACCGCCGGGAGTGTCGCGAACATACTGGATCTAGGCGGCTTTTCAATGCGCATTCGCAGGTTTCTTTCGCTGCTCTCTGTGGGGATCTTGGCCGGTCTTGTGGGGCTTTCGGCGGTGCCGCGCGCGGCCCTGTCCGGCGCCGAGGTCTTTCGGGTGAGCGGCGTGCCCGTGGACGTGACGGCGGTCACGGCGGCCCAGGCCCGGGACACAGCCATCACGCAGGGACATCGCCAGGCCTTCGACGCCCTGATGACGCGCCTCGTGCTCAAGGACGATCTGATCAACCTGCCGCCCTTGACCAACAACGAGATCGTCGAACTGGTCCAGGATTTCTCGGTCGCCAATGAACGTACGTCGGCGGTGCGCTATCTGGCGGACTTGACCTTCCGGTTCAAACCCGATGCGGTGCGCGATCTGTTCCGCAACTACCGGCTGCGGTTCACGGAGACGCGCAGTAAACCGTTGCTCCTGCTGCCGGTTTTCGGACCCCAGGGCGCAGCCATGCTGTGGCAGGAGGACAACCTCTGGGCGTTCGCGTGGGGCGAGCGGGACATGCGCGAGGAATTGGTGCCGCTCATGGTTCCTCTGGGCGATCTCGGCGACGTGGCCGCGGTCGACGCCGAACGCGCCCTGAACGGCGATCTGGATGCCCTTACGGCGATCTCCCAGCGTTACGGCGTCGATGAGGCGATGGTCGTGCAGGCGGTTCTGAGCGGTGATCCGCTGGTTGGCGATGCCCGTCTGGACGTCGCCGTCGATCGTTTCGGCGTGACCATATGGCGGATGTACGAAGGTGCCTTCGAACAGTCGGAGCCGGGCGAACCCGAGCTCTTGTTCACCGCGGCAATCGACGAGATCGTGACCGCCTTGCAGGACGCCTGGAAAGAGGAAAACCACCTGAGCTTCGACGAGCAACGCATGCTCTCGGCCATCGTCCCGTTGACCAGTCTCAACGACTGGCTGGAGGTCAAAAGACGTCTCGAGGGCGTCGCTCCCATCGTGAGCCTGGAGCTGGTTTATCTCACGCGTCAGTTCGTCCAGGTCGACGTTGCCTTCATCGGTGACGAGATCCGCCTGGCGCGGGCGCTGGAGCAGAGCGACCTCTATCTCTCGCCGAGCGCCCTGTCCGGCTGGGAGTTGCATTTGGGTTCGGCTGCCGCGGGGACGCCGGTTCCGCTGGAATCTCCGATGATCGCGCCGGACGCGGAAATGCTTATCATCGCCCCGGACGCGGGCATGACCGGAGAACCGGCCTCGGCCACCGACATCCTCTCGACCGACCAGTGATTCGACCGACGCGTGACTGGCAACCGCCTCATTTCCTGGGTTCCCAATCTCATCAGCCTGGCGCGGCTTCTGTCCGTGCCGGTGGCGGTGTACCTCATCCTGGAAGAATTTTATACCAGCGCTTTTTGGATCTTTTTTGTCGCCGGCCTGTCTGACGCAGCCGACGGACTCATCGCCAAGCACTACAACGCGCGGACCGTGATGGGCTCCTATCTCGATCCCCTGGCCGACAAGACGTTGTTGGTCGCGGTCTTCCTCTCGCTGGGCAGCATGGATCACATTGCGGTCTGGCTGGTGATCTTGATCGTGTTCCGGGATCTGCTGATCATCGGCGGCGCGATCCTTTTCCAGACGCTCACCCAGTCCTTGAAAATGGAACCCTTGTGGATCAGCAAGGTGAACACCGTAACGCAGATTGCGTTGGCCGGGTTCGTCCTGGCGCGCCTCGGCCTGGGTATGCCGAGCAATGGGTTCGAAAGCGCGCTGACCTATGCGGTGGCCGCCACGACCTTGGCTTCCGGCGCCGTCTACGTGGTGAAGTGGAGCATTCGGACCGCCACCTACGAGCGCGAACCCTGATGCCGGGCCTCAAGCGACATGCCTTGTTCTGGCTGGGCTCGGCGGCGGTTTTCTTCGCCGGCCTTTACCTGTTCCGGGAGATCTTGCTGCCGTTCGTGGCGGGCATGGCGGCCGCTTACCTGCTGGATCCCGTCTGCGACCGGTTACAGCGTCTTGGTATGTCCCGGACCTTGGCGACGACGGTCGTCACCATGCTCTTCATCGCCGTGGTCGCCTTGGCGCTTCTGTTGCTGGTGCCGCTCATCGTCGGGCAACTCACCGGGCTCGTCGAGCGGCTGCCGTCTTATATCGAAGGGCTGCGCGGCCAATTCGCAGCGCTGGTCGCCTCGATCGAAACGCGGGTCTCGCCGGAGGTCCTCGCCCGGGTGCGCGAGGCACTTGCCGATTCCGGCGGGCGGATCGTGACCTGGGCCGCCAATCTGCTGGGGCGCCTGGTGGGCGGCGGGGTGGCGCTCGCCAATCTGCTGTCGCTGATCTTCATCACGCCGGTGGTCAGCTTCTATCTGCTGCGCGATTGGGACCGGATCGTCACGCGCGTCGACGGCTGGCTGCCGCGGGATTCGCTCGAGACCGTGCACGAGCAGGTGGGGCTCATCGACCGCACCCTGTCCGGGTGGGTGCGCGGACAGTTCATGGTCTGCCTGCTGCTGGGCGCGATCTATGCGGCGGGCCTGACGGCCGCGGGTCTGGAATTCGGCCTGGTGATCGGCCTGCTCGCCGGTCTGTTGTCCTTCATTCCCTTCGTGGGCACGATCTTCGGCTTCGTCGGTTCGCTGGGCTTGGCCCTGGTGCAGTTCGACGACTGGGTGCGAATCGCCATAGTCGCAGGGATCTTCGTCGTCGGGCAGGTTCTGGAAGGCAATATCCTCACGCCGCGGCTGGTCGGCGACAAGGTGGGGCTGCATCCGGTCTGGGTAATCTTCGCCCTGCTCGCCGGAGGCACCCTGTTCGGTTTCGTCGGCATCCTACTGGCCGTTCCGGTCGCCGCCACCGTGGGCGTCCTGGTGCGTTTCCTGCTGGCACACTATCTGGAGAGCGAGCTGTACAGCGGCGGCGGCCGCCACGACCCGACGGACGGGCCGGGTCGGCCCGGCACGCCCACATGAGGCCATCGCCATGACGCAGCTTCTCCTCGATCTCGGGCACCGCCCGGCGCTGGGCCGGGAGGACTTCCTGGTGGTGCCCAGCAACGAGGTCGCCGTGGAATGGATCGACCGTTGGCCCGATTGGCCCCAGCCGGGCCTGGCCCTGTACGGTGCGCCCGGCGCCGGAAAGACCCATCTGACGCAGGTCTGGCGGGCCGCCAGCGGCGCGGTCGCGGTGGCCGGGCAAGACCTTCTGTCCGATGACCCGCCGGAGCTTTTGGGTGAGGCGCGGGCCTGCGTGGTCGAGGGCGCGGAGGATCTGTTCGCCGCGCCGGACGAACCCGGCGAGGCGGCGCGCGACGAAGCCCAGCGCCGGTTGCTGCACCTCTACAACACGATCGTTCAGCGCGGCGGCCACATGGTGCTGACGGGCCGGCAGGCGCCGGCGCGCTGGAACGTCGATCTGCCCGACCTTCGCTCGCGGCTCGCGGCCTTGCCGGCGGTCGAACTGGGTGCGCCGGACGAACGCCTGATCGAGGCCGTCCTGATCAAGCAGTTCGCCGACCGGCAACTGCGGGTCGATGCGGCAGTGGTGCACTACCTGCTGCGCCGCATGGAGCGGTCCTTCGCCGCGGTGCGCGCCTTGGTGCAGGCGATCGACGAGGAGTCCCTGCGCCGGGGCCAGCAGGTCACGGTACCTTTGGTGCGGCAGGTCCTGGCCCGGGCCGGCATCGAACGCCGCGACGACGCGCCGGACGAAGCATAACAAGCACAAAAGGGAGGTCGACGTGGATCTGGGAATCGAGGGCCGAAAGGCGATCGTATGCGCCGCCAGCCGGGGCCTGGGACGCGCCTGCGCCATGTCGCTGGCGTGCAACGGCGCCGATGTCACCATCGTGGCCCGCACGCCGGGGCCGCTGGAACAAACCGCCGGGGAGATCCGGGCGGCCGCGGGCGCCGCCGTGACCGCCGTGGCGGCCGACATCACGACGCCGGAAGGCCGGGATCTGACGCTGGCCGCCTGTCCGCAGCCGGACATACTGGTGAACAACGCCGGCGGCCCACCGCCGGGGGACTTCCGCGATTGGAGCCGGGAAGACTGGATCAAGGCGCTCGACGCCAACATGCTGACGGCGATCGCACTGATCCGGGCGACGGTGGACGGCATGATCGAGCGCCGCTTCGGGCGCATCGTCAACATCACCTCCTCCGCGGTTAAGGCGCCCATCGCGAGTCTCGGCCTGTCGAACGGCGCCCGTGCGGGCCTCACCGGTTTCGTGGCCGGGCTGGCGCGGCAGACGGTGCGCCACAACGTGACCATCAATTGCCTGTTGCCGGGCCCCTTCGAGACCGACCGCCTGCGCGATAACATGCGCCAGGCCGCGGAGCGCGCCGGCCGACCGTTCGAGGAACTCTGGGCGGAGCGGCAGGATGCCAATCCAGCGGGGCGCTTCGGTCGGCCGGATGAGTTCGGCGAGGCCTGCGCGTTCCTGTGCAGCGGGCAGGCGGGCTACATCAACGGCCAGAATCTGCTGATCGACGGCGGCGGATATCCCGGCACGCTCTAGGGCTTGTGGTCCAGGTCCGGGTTATGAAGCAGCGGCATTGCGCGCCGCAGGCGTTTCGAACAAGCGGATCAGCGCGATCTCGTTGCCGTCGGCAGAGAGCGCCAGCTCGCCCCGTTTGAGGGCCAGCGCCGCCTCGCCGAACACCTCGCGCCGCCAGCCGCTTAGAGCCGGCACCGGGGCCTTGTCGTCGAGGGCGATCATCTCCAGGTCGGCGGCGTTGGCGACCAGTTTCTGCGCCACGTGATGTTCCTGGCACTTGAGCTTGAGCAGGACCTTGAGGAGCTCGACCAAGGGGCCCGCATCGACATTCGATTCGGGCCGTGCCACGGGCTTCGGGCCCGCGCCTTCCGGCACTGCCAGGCCCTCGGCCACGGCCGCCAGGATGGCCTGGCCCACCCGGCCCCGGGCGAAATCCTGACGCAGGCCGCGGGTGCGGGCCAGCTGTTCCGCGGTGTCGGGTCTGTGCGCCGCGATGTCGAGCAGTTGCTCGTCGCGTATGACCCGGTTGCGCGGCGTGTCCCGGCGCTGGGCTTCGCGTTCGCGCCAGGCGGCGAGCGCCTGCAGCACGGCGAGGAACGTCAGGTCGGTCGAGCGCGGCTTCAGCCGCCGCCAGGCCCGCGCCGGATCGAGTCGGTAGGTATCCGGGTCGGTGAGGATCGCCATTTCCTCGCTGAGCCAAGCCTCGCGGCCGTTGTGCTCCAGCTTCTTGCTGAGCTTTTCATAGATCGGCCGCAGGTGGGTGACGTCCGCCAAGGCATAGTCGATCTGGCGGCGCGTGAGCGGGCGGTGCGACCAGTCGGCGAAGCGCGAGCTCTTGTCGATTCGTGCACCCGCGAGCCGCCGGGCCAGCGTTTGATAGGCCACCGAATCGCCGAAGCCGCACACCATCGCGGCCACCTGGCTATCGAAGATCGGGCCGGGCAGGCGGCCCAACAGGTGGAAGAAGATTTCCATGTCCTGACGCGCGGAATGGAAGACCTTCAACACTTGCGCGTTGGTGAGCAGGGCGAATAGGGGCGCCGGGTCCAGGCTGTCCGCCAGCATGTCGATCGCGACCGCCTCGTCCGGGCCGGCGATTTGCACGACACAGAGCACCGGCCAATAGGTGGTGTCCCGCATGAACTCGGTGTCGATGGCGATAAATTCGGCGTGCGCCTGGCGCTCGCAAAATGCTGCGAGCTCGCGGCTGTCGGCAATGAGGGTCATCGCCTCTGCTATAGCCGGATCCTTCGAGTCGGGAAAGGTGCGAATGGGGGATATTCGGTCTTGCCGGGGTCTCCGTGCGCCCCTTCGGGGCCTTTCGCGCGGCGGATCTTCGCGTACGGCCGGGGCCCGGGGGCGGTCTTGACAAACGTCCCGTGACGGTGCCTCTTGCGCGCCGAAATTCCACTCCCGCTCAGTCCCGGAAACAGTCTGCCCATGCATGTCTACCGCACGCACAGCTGTGGCGAGTTGCGTCTGACGCACGTTGGCGAACGGGTGCGTCTGTCGGGATGGATTCACCGCAAGCGCGACCACGGCCAACTGCTATTTGTCGATCTGCGCGATCTGCATGGCCTGACGCAATGCGTGATCGATATATCGAGCCCCCTGTTCCGGACGCTGGAGGCGGTGCGCGTGGAAAGCGTGATCACCGTGACCGGGCCGGTGGTCGAGCGCAGCGCGGAGACAGTCAATGCCGAGCTTCCAACCGGCCAGGTCGAGGTGCGGGTCGAGGAGTTCACTCTCCTGTCGGCG
The DNA here is from genome assembly GCA_036444135.1 of Kiloniellales bacterium. GTDB lineage: Bacteria > Pseudomonadota > Alphaproteobacteria > Kiloniellales > JAKSDN01 > JAZFZX01. The sequence continues at coordinate 21,354 of JAZFZX010000005.1, forward strand.
GCCGAGGTTCTGCCGCTCCAGGTCAACGCCGAGGAGGATGCGGGCGAGGAGACACGTCTGCGCTACCGCTATCTCGATCTGCGGCGGGAAAAGATGCGCGACCGCATCCTGCTGCGCACCCAGATCATCGCCTCGATCCGCCGGCGCATGACCGAGCAGGGCTTCGTGGAGATCCAGACACCGATCCTGACCGCCAGCAGCCCGGAAGGCGCGCGCGACTACCTGGTGCCGAGCCGCCTGCACCCTGGCAAGTTCTACGCCCTGCCGCAGGCGCCGCAGATGTTCAAGCAGCTTCTGATGATCGGCGGCTTCGACCGTTATTTCCAAATCGCACCTTGTTTTCGCGACGAGGACAGCCGGGCCGACCGTTCGCCGGGCGAGTTCTATCAGCTCGACTTAGAGATGAGCTTCGTGACGCAGGAGGACGTCTTCGCGGCCATCGAGCCGGTCCTTTCGGGTCTGTTCGAGGAATTCAGCCGCGGCCGGAAGGTTTGGCCGGCACCCTTCCCGCAGATCCCTTACCAAGAGGCCATGCTCAAATACGGCACCGACAAGCCCGACCTGCGCAATCCGCTCGAGATCGTCGACGTCACGGAGGCCTTTCGCGGCGGTGGTTTCGGTATCTTCGCCCGGGTCGTCGACGGCGGCGCCGTGGTGCGGGCCATTCCCGCGCCCGGGGCAGGCGCAAAGCCGCGCAGCTTTTTCGACAAGCTGAATGACTGGGCGCTCAAGCAGGGCGCGCCGGGGCTCGGTTATATCGTCTTTGCTGAAGACGGCCCGCGCGGGCCCATCGCCAAGAACCTGGAGCCCGAACGCACCGCCCAGATCAAGGAAGCCGCGGGGCTCGCCGACGGCGACGCCGTGTTCTTCGCGGCCGACAAGCCGGTGGCGGCGGCCAGGTTCGCCGGGGTGGTGCGCGACCTGCTGGGCCGCGAGCTGGACCTGCTGGACAGGGACAGCTTCCGCTTCTGCTGGATCGTCGATTTTCCGATGTATGAACTGGACGAGGAAACCGGCCGCATCGAGTTCAGCCACAACCCCTTTTCCATGCCGCAGGGCGGGCTGGAGGCCTTGGAGACGCAGGATCCTCTCACCATCAAGGCCTACCAGTACGACATCGTGTGCAACGGCGTGGAGCTGTCATCCGGCGCCATCCGCAACCATTTGCCCGAGGTCATGTACAAGGCCTTCTCGATTGCGGGCTATGCGCGCGAGGAAGTGGAAGCCAAGTTTGGCGGCCTGCTGACGGCGCTCAAGTTCGGCGCACCGCCGCACGGCGGCTCGGCCCCGGGGCTCGACCGCATCGTCATGCTGCTGGCCGACGAGCCGAACCTGCGCGAAGTCGTGGCCTTTCCCGTGAACCAGCGGGCCGAGGACCTCATGATGCAGGCGCCGGCGGAGGTTCCTCCCGAGCGCCTGAAGGAGCTTTCGATCAAGCTCGATCTTCCCCCGGAAAGCTCTGATAAATAAGGGATTTTAAGCATTTCTTAAACGCATCTTAAGCGACCTTTCTTAACCTCCCTGGGAGCTCTCAGCCGGTCGTGGTGGTGCCGCGCCGGTGACGAGCGGACTCCTTTGGAGGCTCACAAGGATGCGCTGGCTTTGGCTCTCGGCACTTGCATTCGCCCTGTCGGGTTGCGCGATGCCCGTGGCGGTGTCGATCGCCACGCTGGCCGCGGACGCGGGCAGCTATATGATCAGCGGCAAGACGGTGGCCGATCACGGCTTGTCGATCGCCCTCGACCGGGACTGCGTCATGTTCCGGGTTTTCGATGGCGGCATCTGCGAGGACGCGCAGGACTACGAGGTGGCGGTCGCGGTCCTGGCGCCGCTGCCCGATGGCGGCGGCGACCTGGACATCGCGGTGGCCTCCGGCCCGGAGCCGGTGAGCGAACGGGAAACCAGCCCCAACGAACACTGGAGCCTCGCCCACGGTGTGCAGCTGGCCGGCCGACCGGAACAGAATGACATGGTTCTGGGCGAGTATCTCGCGGCCGGGTTCATCGAGCCGCAGCCCCAATTCAACTCGAAATAACGGCTGTTTTCTGCGGGTCGAGTGGCCCACAGAGGGTTTTCCCGGCTTCGCTGACGCCTTATACCAACGGTCTTAGCCGTTTGCCAGCCGCAGAGAGCTTCCCTAGACTCGCAAGGCCGATGTTCAAGATCGAGGTGGAGTGCGGAATGACGCGCCCAGTCGACGATGGCTTCTACATGCCGGCGGAATGGGTTCCGCACCGCCGCTGCTGGATGGCCTGGCCGTGGCGTAGCGACCGCCTGGGCGACGAGGTCGCGGCCGTGCGCGATGAGTTCATCGAGCTGGCTCGGGCGATCGCCGAGTTCGAGCCGGTCAGCGTGGTAGCGGTGCCGGACGAGTTGGCCGAGGCCAGTCTGCGGCTTGGCGCCGGCGTCGGCTGTTTGCCCATGAACCAGGACGGTTCGCGCCTGCGCGACTTTGGCCCCACCTTTCTGGTGGACAGGCGCGGCGGACTCGCCGGGGCTGACTGGGGCTTCAATGCGTGGGGCGGCAAGTATCCGGACTACGCCAAAGACGCCGAGGTGGCGCACCAGATTCTCGAACATGTCGGTGCCGGGCGCTACGAGGCCCCGCTGGTGCTCGAGGGCGGATCGGTCCAGGCGGACGGCGAGGGCACCTTGCTGACCAGCGAGCAGTGCCTGCTGAACCCCAGCCGCAACCCGGACCTCACGAAACCGCAGATCGAAGACCTGCTGGGCGCCTATCTGGGTGTCCGCCAGATCATCTGGCTCGGCCAAGGGTTGCTCGGCGACGAGGGCGACGGGCACGTGGGCATTCTGGCCTGTTTTATCGCACCGGGGCGCGTGCTGGCGCTCACTTCGAACGACCCCGAGGACGACAACTATTCGGCCTTGCAGGACAATCTGGAGCGGCTCAGCCGCGCCAAGGATGCGCAAGGCCGGCCCCTGGAGATTCTCACGGTCGAACAGCCGAAGGCCAGTTTCGGGGACGATGGCGTGCGTCTGCCGCTCTCGTACGTAGACTTCTACCTGGCCAACGGCGGGCTCGTGATGCCCTCGTTCGAAGATTCGAACGACCAGGGTGCGTTCGACTTGGTCAGCCGAATTTTCCCCGACCGCACGGTCCGGCAGGTTCTGACGATCGACCTGCTTCGCGCCGGCGGCATCCACGCACTCACCCAGCCGGAACCCGACCCGAATCCCGACCCGGGTGGCGATTGATCGCCGCGTGCTGCGGCCCGAGGGTCTGCGCGGGTCGGCTAGCGGTCGCGCAGGCTCCAGACCATGGCTTCGGTGGCGACCGACAGACTTTGCCGCGTGTTGCGGTGGCAATACTCGTCGAGCCAGGTGAACAGCTTGTCGCTGGGGAGTTTGTTGGCCACGTCGGAATCGTCGTGAACCCAGCGGTTGAAGGCCGTGAGATAGCCCAAGACCCATTGCTGGTGGTACCAGGCGGTCGGACCGTCCGATTGGCGTTCGCCCAGCCAGACCTCGCAGGTCTCGATGCCGACGCCCTGGATGGTGTAGTAGCCTTCGGGGTCGGCGGCGCGGCTAATCGTGCCCGCGGCGACCAGCAGTGCCATTGCGAAGATGAGGGCGCGCGCCATCAGACTCCTCCGTTGCGCTTCAATCCAGCGCCCGCCGGTTCCAGGCCGGCGGGCCGCCGCCGCTTTACCGGCGACGCCTAGGCCTTATGCCATATTAGCAGTGCTGTTGTCGGGATTTCGAGAGGCGGATAGGCGCCGGGGTTGGCGCGGCGCGGTGAACCCGTGCCCAGCCGTGGGAAAAGGAACGGCCGGCCCTTAACGGACCGGCCGTACTTGCGCAGCGCACACATCGCCCCCCAGCGAAGGCGCGCGCGGCTATTTGAAAATGAAATGGATGGCTGTTACGGAGGCCGCTGTCACCAGCGTCACCACGTGAAGGTATTCGATCGGCAAGACACCGCGGCGATCCTTCACCAAAGCGGCAACCATTCTGCGCATCCTCATACCTCCCAACACGTCCCCACGGGATTCCGTAAACAAAACGTTAACAGAAAGAGAAGGTAATTTCAAGCCCTTTCGCAGCCATGTCTCTTGTTTTTATTTGTGAGGTTGCGATTTGTAGTTATATTCTCAAATATGGTTAACAAATTAACTGTGTTTCTTAAATAATAATTCTTCTGATGGAGCGAAAACCCGATTGCGAGCGGTTCATTCGTCTTCGCGCGCCCCCGATGGTGAGCCGCGCTTTTCTTCGGCCCCGGCATCGGGGCCGTCGTCGTCGTCGGTGACGATCTCCCAGATCTTGGCGTGTTCGCGCGCGCGTTCCGGGTGGATGAGGTGCACGCGCTCGACCAGGCCGCCGGGCCCCGGCTCGCGCTCGATCGCCAGCAGCTGGTGAACCTTGTGGTCGCACAGCGAGGCGGCGTCGTCGGCTTCTTGGCGCGCGGCGGGCAGGGCGGCGGTCAGGTCGGGCGCGCCATAGGCCTCGACGAAATGGCGGGCCAGACGCTCGACCACTTGAAAGAACTCCGGATCGGTAACTTCGGCGACCTCGACGAGGGTGGCGAAGCCGAAGCTCTCGGTCCCGAGCCACGCGCTGCGCAACGCCAGCCGATCCTTGGCATCCAGTTGCTCAGGATCGCGGTCGGCGAAGGCGAAACTTCCCACTACCGCCCATTCGCCCGGTTCGGCGGCGTGGCGGAACACGTAGACGTCCGATTCGTCCAAACGGACCACTCGCGGGAACTTGCGCACGTGCGCAGTGTATCGCGCGGGCGCCGTCGGGCCAAAGGCCTGGGGTCTGTGGCCAGGAGGGCTGTGGATTCAGCACGCGCGGGTTTGGGTCGGGGCGGGGAGGCGAAGGCACCGGCAGAAGCGCCCGGCTCACGGACCATTGGAATGAGGCTCGCGGAACGCTTGCGAAGCACCCGCCATCGTGGGCACATTGAGTTCCATGCACGGAGTCTCGACCAACCGCATGGCCTGGGGGGTGCGCCATCTTTTCCGCGGGCCCCTCTGCAGCCTCGCGGCCTTTGTCCTGGGCGCGCTTGCCAGCCCTGCCGACCTTACGGCCGCCGTCGGCCTGACGCCCCACC
>JAZFZX010000006.1:0-8295 GCA_036444135.1 Kiloniellales bacterium
AGGGTCGCGTACTCGTGGCGCCGCTCGTTGGCGAAACCGAGCGCCCGGTGGAGCGTCTTTTCTAGGTTGGCCGAAAGCATGCCGCGGCTAATCCTTTTCCAAGGTGCATTGTAACGGATGCTGGTGCTTGCGGGCGTAATCCACCGTTTGGGTCACCTTGGTCTCGGCGATCTCGTAGGTGAACACCCCGCAAATGCCGACGCCGCGCCGGTGCACGTGCATCATGATCAGCGTCGCCTCCTCGCGTGGCTTTCCGAAGACCTTTTCCAGGACGTGGACGACGAATTCCATCGGCGTGTAATCGTCGTTCAACATCAAGACCTTGTACATGGATGGTTGCTTGGTCCGCGGTTTGGTGTCGACGACGACTCCGGTCGACGAATCGTCTTGGCCCTGCTTTCGATCTCCGCTCATCACCAGGTGCACCGGGGCTCTGCAAGTGACTCCGTTGGACAACACGAACACTCCGCCCGAAGGCAGCGACTCCGCTCATCATGATATGGGATTTTTGCCGAAGCGCAAAAGGGCTGCTGTGCAGCAGTGGGCATGGACGGGCGTGTGGACGGGCGTGTGGACTGCCGGGGGGCGCTCAGGCCGGCGATCTAGAGCGCAAAAAAAGGGCCCAGCGCGGTGCGCCGGGCCCCCGGTCGAGGCTCAAGCGTGCGTCGTCGGATGCACTCAGGCGGCTTGCGCCCTAAGCAGGGTCTCGACCGTGACATCGACCCGCTTCTGCAGCGGCTCAATGGCCTCGTTGGTGACCTGCACCGACAGCTCGGTGAGCTTGGCGGTCTCGGTGATGGTCTTGTCCAGGCTCTCGCGTGCGAAGTCGTTGTGGAGATCGGCGACCTCCTTCAGGTTCTTCGCGCCGAACAGGGCCTGGGAATGGGAGATGTTGGCTTCGATCGCCGACTGGGCGAAGGTAAGGAACTCCTTGCTCAGGGTCTCGAATCCCTTGGCGACCACGGTGTTGGTCTGGACAAGCGCGTCGAAGTTGCCCTTGCCGAGAATGGCGAACTGGTCGTAGCCCTTGAACACGGCCTCGGAGGCCGTGTTCACGTTCTCTTTGGTCAACGCCACGGCCTGCTCGACCTGCTCCTTGGTCTTGACCACGGCCTGATCGTAGCCCTTGCTGGCAGTCTCCACGCCGGCCTTGATCGCGGCGTCGAGGTTCTGCTTGCCGGCTTCGACGGCCGCCTCGATGCTCTCGCGGCTCACCGTCACGGCGCTCTCGACCGGCGTCGCAGCCTTGGCCGGGGTCGCGCCCGTCTTCTTCTTAGCAGCCATTGCGTTTAACTCCTCTATCGCTGGCAACTGCTTCACATTCGATTTGCATGCACCCTTTGCAAAGCCCTTGGACCACCCATGCTCCAATCGGATTTATTGTGCACTGCAACATAGCCCATATAGGTTCAGAAACGGGGCCCGTCAAGAAGTTTTTTGTGCACTGCAAAAAACATTTCCCGCGGCCAAGAAATGGCCCATCCGGGGCTCGCGGGCGACCCGCGCGCTAAAGCCGCGGGCCCATCCCGACCAGGCCCCCGGCGCCGACGCGCACCACGAACACGTAGGAGTCGATGTCGGATCTGCGGGCCAGCGGCCGGGTACCGAACATGCGATCGGCCGGGTCGACCGGCCGCGGCCGGTTGAGCGCGATCCCGGTCTCGTCGTAGCCGAGCAGCAGTTCCGGAAAGGCGAGCGCGTCGTAGCGCGGCGTGCCGAAGCGCCAGGCGTTGAACACGAACTGTCCGTCGCGGCAGCCGCTCGCCACCCAATAGAACTCGGTGGACAGCAGGTTCATGGTGGCGCCAAACGGCCGCCACAGCCCGCTGTCCTCCAGCACGCTCACGAAGGCCGCAAAGCCCTCAGGGCCGAGCCGGGCCTCGGAGACGGTCCAGCGCCAGGGGTCCTGCAGGTCCAAGGGATCGCGGATGACCGCGAACGCCCGCATGGGGCCGAGGACGCGGGCCGTGAAATGCGCCCCGCCGTCGTCCTTGGCGACGACCTCGTAACTGCGGATCTGTTCGTCGTAATGGCCGTTGTAGATCAGACGATAGCGCGGCAGTGGGCTGTCCACACAGGTCTGGCGGATGTCCTCGCCGGCCAGGTAGCTGTACCAGGTCAGTTTGATGGTGATGGGCTGGTCGATGGTGCCCCGGTAGGTGCAGCCGGCGAGCAGGACCACGGCCAGCGCCACCCCAATGCCCGCGCGCGGGCGCGCCGTGCCGCGGCGGCGAAGGGTTCCGAGAAGCAGCCTCACGGCGTTCATGAGATGAGAGAGCCTTCCAGCGGCCAGCACGGGCAAAAATTTAACCAAATTTCAAATGCCCTTGCATTAATCTAGACAGCGACACAACAGTTCCCTAGAATCCGCGCCGAATCAGGGGGCTAGGATCCGTTATTGGGGATGAATCTTTGCTTCGATCGGTAACGAGCCGCTCTCAAACGATGAATCACCTCCTTCGCAACGCCCTGGCCGCCGCCTTTGCGATCCTGGCGTTAACCCTCGCGCAAATCCCTCAGGCCCAGGCCCGTTACGCCGCCCTCGTTATAGACGCCGATTCGGGGCGCGTCCTCTACGAAGTCAACGCGGATACCCGCAATTACCCGGCTTCGCTGACCAAGATGATGACCCTCTACCTGCTCTTCGAGGCCCTCGAGGAGGGTCGCCTGACGGCCGATCAGCCATTGACGGTGTCGCGCCGGGCCGCCGGCATGCCGGCCTCCAAGTTGGGATTGAAGCGCGGGCAGAGCATCCGCGTCGAAGATGCGATTCTGGTCTTGGTCACCAAATCGGCCAACGACGTGGCGGTGGTGGTGGCCGAAGCGCTCGCCGGCAAGGAGACCGAGTTCGCCCGCTTGATGACGCGCAAAGCCAAGGCGCTCGGCATGACGCGAACCAACTTTCGCAACGCATCCGGGCTCTACCATCGCAGCCAATTGAGCACGGCGCGCGACATGGCCATCCTGGCGCAGGCGCTGATGCGGGATTTCCCGGCGCGCTACAAGGCGTTTTCCACCCGCAGCTTCACATACAACGGCCGCAGCTACCGCAACCACAACAAGCTGCTGCGCACCTACAAAGGCACCGACGGTCTGAAGACCGGCTACATCGCGGCATCGGGGTACAACCTGGCCGCCTCGGCCAAGCGTGACGGGCACCGCGTGATTGCCGTCGTGTTCGGCGGCAAGACGGCCAGGTCGCGCGACCGCCAAGTCGCCAAGCTGCTCGATCGCGGCTTCAGGCGGCTGAGCGATCCGATCTACCTGGCCACGGGTGGCGCCCTGAAGCACGGCATTTCGCCGCCGCCGGCCAAGCCGCTGGCTCTGGCCGCCGCCCAAAGCCGGCAACATAAGGCGGCGATAGCCCAACTGCGTCCCGCCTCCGGTGGTCCCGGCTGGGGTGTTCAGGTTGGCGCCTTCTATTCCTATGACCCGGCGAAGAAGGCCGCAGAGATCGCGATGGCGCGCGTGCCGGATCTGCTGTCCAGCGCCCGCGTCGCCATCACCCACATCAGGGGGCAGCGCGGCAGGATCTATCGCGCCCGCCTGCTCGACATGAGCGAAAGCCGGGCCCGCAAGGCCTGCCAGCGCCTGGCGTCCATGAAGAACGATTGCCTGGTGATTCAAGACCCGGATCGGGTCAAACTGGCCCAGAGCGCCGCCAACTAAGGCTCTAGTTCTCCGGCCTCCAACCATGCCTTGAGCCTGCGCCGCAACGGCCAGGGGATATCCACCGAATCGCTCCCGAAGCGGCCGTAGTCCCGCATCCACCCTTCCATCTGAGGCAGCATGCGGGGTTTGTCCCGCAGCTGCCAGCGGCGCAGGTCCCAACGCTCGCGGCTCGCCTTTGCCTTGTCGGGCGGCAGCAGCACCCAGGCAAAGACGCAACGGTTGGCCGCGTCGCGAACGCGCTGGCGTGAGGGAACGTAATCAGGACCCTCGAAGTGTGCGATCCGCAACAAGTCGTCCCGCCGCAAGCCTTCGACCAGCTCGCCGTGCACGCGTCCGAGCGAACGGCGTACCAGCATGGGGAAATTCCCGCCCCCGGCCCGCACGCGGTGAAACCCGATCAGTACGGCCGGGTGGATCGTCACGGAAGCGGACGCTCCGCCCAGGACGATTCGCCGCACGTCCGGGTCCAGCATGGTGCCATAGAAGAAAAGCCGCATGCGCCTCGATCTACTCAGAACCCTCGCCCCGGCCGCGCCCGATCGCGCCTCACAGCGGCGGCGGTTCGAGGCCGCTGGCCTCGAGCTGGGAGATCAGGGCCGCCTTGAGCCTGGCAAAACCGGCCTCGTCCCACGCCTCGCAACGCGCGACCAGGACATCCTGCGTGTTGGAGGCCCGCAAAAGCCACCAGCCATCCTCCGACGTGACCCGCACGCCGTCCAGGGTCACCAGCTCCGCGCCGGCCGCCGTCAGGCGGTCCCGCACCTCCTCGATCACCGCCCATTTGCGGTCCTCGGCGCAGGGAAACCGGATCTCGGGCGTGTTGATCACCGCGGGCAAGCTGTCGCGGAAGTCGGCCAGGCTTTCACCCCTGCTGGCGATCTCCCCCATCAGGCGCAACGCGGCATAAAGCGCATCATCGTAACCGTAATAGCGGTCGGCGAAGAACAGATGGGCGCTCATCTCGCCCGCGAAGGGAGCGCCTTCCTGCTTCATCTTGGCCTTGATGAGGGAATGCCCGGTCTTCCACATGAGGGGCTTGCCGCCCAGGCGTGCGATCCCGTCGAACAGGATCTGGCTGGCCTTTACGTCCGCGATGATGGTGGCGCCGGGTTGTTGGTCCAGCACCCCACGCGCCAGGTGGAGCATGATTTGATCGCCCCACAGAATGCGGCCCAGACCATCGACGACGCCGATGCGGTCACCGTCGCCATCGAAGGCGATCCCGAGGTCACAGCCTTCGCGCCTGACCGTCTCGATCAACTGCGAGAGGTTTTTCTCCACGGTCGGATCGGGATGATGGGAAGGAAAAGTCCCGTCGATCTCTGCGTTCAGCAGAAGGTGGCGGCCCGGCAGCCGGCCGGCCATCGCGGCCATGACCTCGCCGGCGGCCCCGTTGCCCGCGTCCCAGGCCACGGAAAGATCGGCGATCGCGGGGTCCGCCTCCTGCAGCAACCGGTCCAGGTAGGCGTCGAAAACCTGGCGGTCCTCTACCCCACCGGAACCCACGGCGAACGCGCCGGTCGCGGCGACCGCGCCGATGTCCTGAATCTCCTGGCCATAGACCGACGCATTCCGCAGGACGAGCTTGAAGCCGTTGTGGTCCGGCGGATTGTGAGAGCCCGTCACCATGATGCCCCCATCGGCCGGCAGGGTGTGACACGCGAAATAGAGCATCGGCGTAGGCCCGCGCCCGACCCGCAGCACATCCACGCCGCTCAGCGCAAGCCCCTCGACCAAGGCGGCCTCCAGCGCCGGCGACGACAGGCGCCCGTCGTAGCCGACCGCTGCGGACCGCGCGCCGGACACGCGCATATGGGTGCCGAAGGCGCGGCCCAAGGCGTGTGCGTCATCGCAAGTCAGCGTCTTGCCGAAGACGCCGCGTATGTCGTACTCGCGCAGAATGGTGGGGTCGAACTGATGCGCGGCGTTCATGAGCCGGATTCGGCCGTCACCCTGGCCCGTCCGATGCAACTGTAGGAGAAGCCCGCGGCGGTCATTTCCTTCGGGTCGTAGATGTTCCGCAGGTCGATCAGGACCGGCTGCCTCAGCGTTCGTTTCACGCGCTCGATGTCGAGCGCCCGGAACTCGTTCCACTCCGTCACGATCACCAGGGCATCGGCGCCGTCCATCGCTCCATAGGCGTCCTCGCACCAGGTGACATCGTTCAACAGCGTGCGCGCCTCGTCCATGCCCACCGGATCGAAACCGCGAATCTCGGCACCGGCCGCCTGCAGAGCCGGTACGATATCAAGGCTAGGCGCATCGCGCAGGTCGTCGGTGTTTGGTTTGAAGGTGAAACCCAGAACCGCGATGGTCTTGCCCACCACCGACCCGCCGCAGCCGTCGATAATCTGCTGGGCCATGTTTTTCTTGCGCTGTTCGTTGACCTCGACGACGGTCTCGACGATTCGCATCGGCGCGCCGGCCTGCTGTGCCGTTTGCGTCAGGGCCACCGTATCCTTGGGAAAGCAGGAGCCGCCGAAGCCCGGACCGGGATGCAGGAACTTGCGGCCAATTCGCCGGTCGAGCCCTATGCCGCGGGCCACGTCGTGCACATCGCCGCCGACCCGATCGCAGAGATTGGCGATCTCGTTGATGAAGGTGATCTTAGTGGCAAGAAAAGCATTCGCCGCGTACTTGGTCAGCTCGGCCGACTCCAGGTTCGTGAAGAGGATTGGCGTTTCGATCAGGAACAGCGGGCGATAGATATGCCGCATCACCTCGCGGGCGCGCGCGCTCTCGGCGCCGATGATCACCCGGTCCGGCCGCATGAAGTCTTCGATGGCCGAGCCCTCGCGCAGGAATTCCGGGTTGGAAACCACGTCGAAATCCGCATCGGGCCGCGCCTCGCCGATGATCCGCGCCACCTCGCGGCCGGTGCCGACGGGAACGGTCGACTTGGTCACCACCACGGTATAGCCGTTCATGGTTGCGGCGACCTCGCGCGCCGCGTCGTAAACGTAGGTCAGGTCGGCGTGCCCGTCGCCGCGCCGGCTCGGCGTGCCGACGGCGATGAAAACGGCCTCTGCCCCCGCCATGGCCTTGTCCAGGTCGGTCGTGAAGGACAGGCGCCCCGCGGCGATGTTATGGGCGACTAACCGTTCCAAGCCCGGTTCGTATATGGGCAGGCGTCCGTGCTCGAGGCTTTCGATCTTGGCGGCGTCCTTGTCCACGCAGGTGACCGAGGTGCCGAACTCGGAGAAGCAGGCCCCGGAGACCAGACCCACATAGCCGGTGCCCACCATGACGATCTGCATCGAGCCGCCTCCTTTGCCGCGATCGCTTCGCCGGCCCTAGGGCCCGGCTCGGCCGGTGTAGCGGCGCAGGATGTCGGCCATGTCGTCGGCCAGATCAGGGCGCGCCAGGGCAAAAGCAATATTGGCCTCCAGGAAGCCCGCCCTGCTGCCGCAGTCGAAGCGGGTGCCCTCGAAACGAAGGCCGTGGAAGGGAATGTCACCGATGGTCCGGGCCATGGCGTCGGTCAATTGGATCTCCCCGCCGGCTCCGCTCTCGTGCCGCGCGAGCTCGTCGAAGACCTGCGGCTGCAGGATATAGCGCCCGATGATCGAAAGGGTCGACGGCGCCTCCTGCGGACTGGGTTTTTCCACCAGACCCTTGGCCTCGGCCAGGCGGCCGTCGTCGCGGCCGACGTCCAGGATTCCGTAGCGCGCGGTTTCCTCCCGCGGCACCTCTTCGACCGCCACGAGATTGCCACCGGTCTCCTTGAAGGCCTCGATCATCTGAGTCAGGCACGGCGTCTCGGCCAGGATCAGGTCGTCGGCCAGCAGAACGGCGAAGGGTTCGTCGCCCACCAGGTGCCGCGCGCACCAAACGGCATGGCCCAGGCCGAGCGGCTCCTGCTGCCGCGTATAGGCGATCTCGCCGGGTTTCGCCAAGATGCTCTCGAGCGCCTCGAGACCATCGGACTTGCCGCGCGCCGCCAGCGTCGCCTGGAGCTCCCAGCCGTAATCGAAATGGTCCTCGATGGCCGCCTTCCCGCGGCCGGTCACGAAGATCAGCTGCTCGATTCCGGCGGCCCGGGCCTCTTCCGCCGCATATTGGATAAGCGGCTTGTCCACCACCGGTAGCATCTCCTTCGGCAACGCCTTGGTGGCCGGCAGAAAGCGGGTCCCGAGACCGCCGACGGGGAAGATTGCCTTTCGCACGGAGGACGACATGCCGCGGGTGTCGCTCAAAGCAGTTTAGGCCCGCCGACTCGGGCCGCGGGCCGGGAGCGCGGTTTAATGCCACAGGGTGGGGCGCGATACAAGCCGCTCTAGCTCCCCAGAAGTAGCTCTTTGGCGCGGTTGATCTTGGCCGCCAGGTAGTTGGATCCGCCGTGGTCCGGGTGAACCTTCTGCATCAGGCGGTGGTGCGCCGCGCGGATTTCCGCGTCGCTGGCGCCGGGTTCAAGACCGAGGATGGCATAGGCATCCCCCTTGGTCATGGCCTCGCCCCCCGCGCCCGGCCCGCCGCCGTCTCCCGATGGCCCGGCGCCGGCCGCCTCGCGCCAAGCCACGCCCAGGGTGCGGTCGAGGTAGGCTTCGAGGACCGCAGCGGACTGTGCGTCCGCGGCCCGGCACTCGCCCCACAGGGCCAGCAGTTCTGCCTCGTCCAGCTGAT
>JAZFZX010000007.1:0-2309 GCA_036444135.1 Kiloniellales bacterium
CGGCGGAAAGCGCCGACGAGCTGCTGGTGGCCATGCTGGGCGAGGACGCCGCGTTGGCGCCGCTCAGGGAGACCCTGATCGAGCGCACCGCGGGCAACCCGTTCTTCATCGAGGAGAGCGTGCGCACGCTGGTCGAGGCCGGGACGCTCAGCGGATCGCCCGGAGCCTACCAACTGGCGGCCGAGGCCGCCAAGGTCGAGATGCCGGCGACGGTCCAGGGCGTGCTGGCCGCGCGCATTGACCGCCTGCCGGCGGACAACAAGCGGCTGCTGCAGACCGCGGCGGTCATCGGCAAGGACGTGCCCTACGACCTGCTGCTGGCCATCGCCGAGACGTCGGAGGAGAAGCTGCGGCGCGGCCTGAGCGAATTGCAGACGGCCGAGTTCGTCTACGAGACGCGGCTGTTTCCCGAACCCGAGTACACCTTCAAGCACGCGCTGACCCACGAGGTCGCCTATGGCAGCCTGCTGCACAAGCGCCGCCGCGAGCTCCATCGGGCGATCGCCGAGACCATCGAGGCGGCGTCCGCCGCCCGCCCGGCCGAACAATTCGAACGCCTCGCCCACCACTACACCGAAGCCGGCCTTACCGAGCGGGCGGTGGACTATTGGCAAAGGGCCGGTCAGCGGGCGATCGAGCGTTCCGCGAACTCGGAAGCGATCGCACACCTGACAAAGGGATTGGAGCTCCTCGAGACCCTCCCCGACACGCCCGACCGCGACCGCACTGAACTCGCCATCCAGCTCGGTCTCGGCGTGGGCTTTCAGTCGCTTGAAGGGGCCGGGTCGCCCAACGTTGCACGCACCTACGCGCGGGCGCACGAGCTCTGCCGGGTCGCGGGTGATGCGGAGGACCAGTTCGCGGCCCTATGGGGCCTGTGGCGGTGGAGACGTACGATTGTCGAATTCGAAACAGCGCGCGAGCTGGCCGATCAGTTGTCCGACCTGGCGCAACGCCAAACCGACCCGGCCCTCACCCTTCAGGCCCATCACGCTCAGTGGACGACCCAGTTCTTTTTTGGCGAGTTCACCAATTGCTGCGAGCATGCCGAGCGGGCTATCGCGGTCTATGACCCGCGAAAGCACCACGCTCAGACCTTTCGGTTCGGCGGACACGACCCCTGCGTCTGCGGTCGCGTCGTCGCCTCCATCTCTCATTGGATCCTCGGCTATCCCGACCAGGCGGCCGCGCAGATCGAGGACGCCTTGAGCCTCGCCCACGAGCTTCATCATCCGCAGTCCCTGGCGATGGCCCTGGAGGAGGGGGTGAACGTTCTTCACCTGCGCGGCGAGCACCGCCTGGCGCGGGAACGGGGCAAGGCATCCGTCGAGATCGCGCGCGAGCATGGTCTGGCGCAGCAGTACGCGACCTCGGCGTTCGTCGATGGCTGGACCGCGGCCGAAGACGGCGGGCTGGAGGCTGGCATCGCCGCGTTGCGCCGCGGGTTCGCGTCGCGCGCGGCGTCGGGACGGCAGTTCGAGGAGCCCCAGATCCTGGCTTACCTGGTCGAAATGCTCGTCGAGGCGGCGCAACCCGAAGAAGGCATGAAGGTCCTGGTCGAGGCATTCGCCGGCAGCGGCGACAAGGGGTTGATCTATTGGGATGCCGAGCTCCACCGCCTCAAGGGCGCGTTGCTGCTGCTTTCCGACGGAAACAAATCCGAGGCGGAAGTCTGCTTCAAGCAGGCCATCGAGATCGCCCGCGGCCAGAGCGCCAAGTCCTTTGAGCTGCGCGCGGCAATGGACTTTGCCAGGCTGTGGCAGGGCCAGGGCAAGCGGGCCGAGGCGCGCGACCTGCTCGCCCCGGTCTACGGCTGGTTCACGGAGGGCTTCGACACCGCCGATCTGAAAAACGCCAAGGCCCTGCTCGACGACTTGAATTGAGGATTGGTGCGACATCTGCATCGCCGGTCGACGGTTCGGGGAATACGTAGGATGGATGCCATGCGCGATTTGATCAGCGACGCTGAGGACCTTGGCGAGGCTGACGAAATGGACGTCATAGACCGGCTCGTGTCGGTTGCCGGGCTCAATGTGGTGGATGTCGGTTGCGGCGGGGGGCGCATCACCCGGCAGCTGGCCGAGCGGGGCGCCAAGGTCCTGGGGGTCGAGCCCGACCCGATCCAGGCCGAGAAGAATCGCGCCGCCGAGGCGATGCCCGGCCTGTCCTTCGTCGAGGCGCCGGGTCAGGCATTACCCGTCGACGACGATTTCATGGACGGCGTGTTCTTCAGCTACTCCCTGCACCACGTGCCCCGCGAACACATGGATGGGGCGCTGGCCGAGGCCGCGCGGGTGCTGAAGCCCGAG
>JAZFZX010000008.1:0-4006 GCA_036444135.1 Kiloniellales bacterium
CGGTTTCCGCCACGTCGTGCACCCGCACGATCTGGGCGCCACGCGCCAAGCCCGCCAGCGCCGCGGCCAGCGAGCCGGCCAGGCGTTGTTTCGGCGGTTCGCCCCGCGACAATTTGCCGATAAAGGACTTGCGGCTGACCCCGAGAAGCAGCGGACAGCCCAGATCGTGGTACAGAGCCAGTTGATCCAGAACTTCCAGATTGTGGTCGGCGGTCTTGCCGAAGCCGATGCCCGGATCGAGAGCGATGCGGGCACGCGGTATCCCGGCCGCCTCGCAGGCCGCCACCCGCTCAGCCAGGAAATCGTAGATATCGAGCGCCGCATCCTGGTAGCGCGGTTCGGCCTGCATGGTGCGCGGCTCGCCCTGCATGTGCATGAGGACGACGGAGGCATCCGAGCCCGCGGCAACCGACAGACTGTCCCCGTCGCCCATCAGCGCCGTGACGTCGTTGATCGCCCGGGCGCCGGCCGACAGGGCCTCGGCCATGACCCGGGCCCGGCGGGTGTCGATGGAGACCACCACGCGCTGATCCGCCAAGCCTTTCACGACGGGAAGGCTGCGGCGCAGCTCTTCCGCCTCCGCCACCGGATCGGCGCCCGGTCGGGTCGACTCGCCGCCGACGTCGATGATCGACGCGCCGCCCTCGACCATCGCGAGTCCGTCGGCCACCGCGGCCCCGGCATCGAAGCGATCGCCGCCGTCCGAAAAGCTGTCCGGCGTGACGTTGACCACACCCATGATCCGCGGCCGGTCCATCGCCACACCCGCGAACCGCGCGCGCGCCGCCGTCAATCGGTCCAGCCGAACCCGTCCTTCGACGGCGAGCGCCGGGTCCCGGACTGCCAGGACGTCGCACAACGCCGCCGCCGGAATCTGCTCGCGGGCGACCACCTGGCCATCTTCCCGCCAAACGACCGCGCAGCGGGCAAACGACAGGGGTCCGCCGGCCAGCCGCCGCGCGTCCGCCGGCAGGTCGTGCGCCGCGCCAATGTCCAAGGGGCGTAAATAAAATCGCGGGTTCATCGCGGGATGCTTATAAAGACGCGAAGCCCCGCTGAAAAGCGGGGCTTCGTCGAACCTTACGGGCACCAGCCGTCAACTGCCGGGCTGGGGCTCCGGCTCCAGGCCGCCGGGGCTGTCCTTGCCGGTCCCCTTTGCGGCTTTGCCGCTGGTGGGCACGGACGAGCGCTGGCCGCTGTCGCCGGTCGTGCCCGTGTCCTCCGGACGGTCGAGCGGCTCGTCGTTGATGATCGCGTTCACGTCTGCGCCGCTCAGCGTTTCGTACTCGAGAAGCGCCTTCGAGATCTTGTGCAGATTGTCCAACTGCTCGGTCAACACCTCGCGCGCCGTCTGCTCGGCCTCCTCGACGAGGCGCCTCACCTCTTCGTCGATCATCTGGGCCGTGGCTTCCGACACGTTCTGGGTGCGCGCCACGGAATGACCCAGGAAGATCTCCTCCTGATTGTCGTTGTAGCGCAGAGGACCAAGCTTTTCGCTCATCCCCCACTCGGTGACCATAGAGCGCGCCAGGTTGGTGGCCTGTTGAATATCGTTGCCGGCACCGGTGGTGATGTTCTCCGGCCCGTAAATCAACTCCTCGGCAACGCGGCCGCCGAACATCAACGCCAGCTTGGCGGTGAGCTCGGTCTTCTTGTAACCGTAGCGGTCCTTCTCCGGCAGGTTCATGGTCACGCCCAGCGCACGGCCGCGCGGAATGATCGTCACCTTGTGCAAGGGGTCGTTGCCCGGCACGAACAGGCCGACCAGCGCATGGCCGGCCTCGTGGTAGGCAGTGAGTTCCTTTTCCTCTTCGGTCATGACCATGGAGCGCCGCTCGGCGCCCATGAGCACCTTGTCCTTGGCGCTCTCGAAGTCGGCCATGGTCACCACGCGCTTACCCGACCGGGCGGCCAGAAGCGCCGCCTCGTTTACCAGGTTGGCGAGGTCCGCCCCCGAGAAGCCCGGCGTACCGCGGGCAATGACGCGGGCATCCACGTCCGGGGCCAACGGCACCTTGCGCATGTGCACCTTGAGGATCTTTTCGCGGCCCAGAATGTCGGGGTTCGGGACCACCACCTGACGGTCGAAGCGCCCCGGGCGCAGCAGCGCCGGGTCCAGCACGTCGGGCCGGTTGGTGGCGGCGATCAGAATGACGCCCTCGTTCGCCTCGAAGCCGTCCATCTCGACCAACAACTGGTTCAGCGTCTGCTCGCGCTCGTCGTTGCCGCCGCCGAGCCCGGCGCCGCGATGCCGGCCGACGGCATCGATCTCGTCGATGAAGATGATGCACGGCGCGTTCTTCTTGCCCTGCTCGAACATATCGCGCACGCGGCTGGCGCCGACGCCCACGAACATCTCGACGAAGTCGGAGCCGGAGATAGTGAAGAATGGCACGCTGGCCTCGCCGGCGATTGCGCGGGCCAGCAGCGTCTTACCGGTGCCCGGCGGGCCTATTAGCAGGCAGCCCTTGGGGATCTTGCCGCCCAGGCGCTGGAATTTCTGGGGATCACGCAGGTATTCGACGATCTCCTCCAGCTCGGTCTTGGCCTCGTCGATGCCGGCCACGTCGTCAAAGGTGACGCGCCCCACCTTCTCGGTCAACAGCCGTGCCCGGGACTTGCCGAACCCCATGGCCTTTCCGCCGCCGGACTGCATCTGGCGCATGAAGAAGATCCAGACGCCGATCAGAAGCAGCATGGGGAACCAGGAGATCAGAATCGACAGCAGCGGATTGACCTCCTCCACCGGCGCGGCCTCGATGCGCACGCCGAATTGCTGAAGGACCGGGACGATGTCCGTCTGCTCCGGCATGTAGGTCTGGAATTGCCGTCCGTCGTTGAATTCGCCGGTAATCTGCTGTCCCTGGATGGTCACCTGGCGCACCTGGCCCTGTTCCACGTCGCCCAGGAAGTCGGAAAAGGCGAGCTCCTGGTGCGCCCCGCGCATGGCGGAACCCTGAAACAGGTTGAACAGCGCGAAGAGCAGCAGAACGACGATGATCCACAGCGCTGCGTTCCGGCTGAAATTCACGGGTCGCCTTTCCCTTTCACTCGTGGCCGGCGCAATTGTAGCCTCCGCTCCGGCCAGTTGGAACGGTTCGAATCAATTAAGAGATAATGTGCCTTCGATATTACGCAACTGTAAAGCCCGGCAAGGTTAGCGAATTGCGCGGCGCAAAGCGGCAGACGCGCATCAAAACCGGCGTTTTGGGCCGCCTGCGGTAGTCCAAAAGCGGTACTTCCAGCACCCCATGCCGGTCGAACAGCGCCGGCAGGCTCGCCCGGGCCGGCGGCGGGATTAGGGTATTCCCGAGTAGCGGAGTCGCCGCGGCGATCTGCGCCCAGCCGGAGTCGCCCAGCGGGCCAAGCCTCAGCCCGGCCCGGCGGGCGAGGCCCGCATCGCGGCGCAGGCGAACCCGGAAACGGCCATCCCAATCGAGCGCGGCACCCGGCGCAACCGCTACCGAACCAGCCCCGACGGGTTCGCGTACCAGCAGCACGCGGCCCCGGCGCGGCAACACACGGCAACCACCCAAGGTAGCGCCCCGTTTCAGGCCGCCGGTGATGCGGGATTCGAGCCGTTCGAGCGACGCCAAACGCGGCGGATACGCCCCCCCGGACACGGTCATGAGTGCCCGCGCCAACGCGCGGAGACGCACTTCCGCGGGCGCATCCCCGAAGATTGCAGGGTCGAGCCAAACAAAACCCGCTGGATCAGGCACCGCAGCTCGCGCCAGCAGGACGGACACCGAGTCCTCTAGCGCCGCCCGCGCGCGGCCCAGATGGGCCGCGGTCTTGGCCAAGCGCGCCGCGCTCAGGCCTTCTCGCGCCAGGCGCGGGGCAAGATCGCGCATCCGCACCCGCGCGTGCGCCGGGTCGCGGTTGCTGGGATCCTCGGTCCACCCGATACCGCGCGCCCGCAGGGTTGCCCGAAGCCGATCCCGCGGCACGCCGAGCAGCGGGCGCAAAAGGCGGAGCTGGGGCCATTCCACAAGTGGCGCCATGC
>JAZFZX010000009.1:0-5850 GCA_036444135.1 Kiloniellales bacterium
GCGGATCACCGTACCGAACAAGGAAATCGTGGGTCAGATCATCGTCAACTCGCATCAGCACCGCGTGGTCGAGACCCGGTTCTTCATTGCCCACGATCAAGACAGCGACAAAGCCATCGAAGCCTTCAAGACGGCGATCGCCAAGTATCCGGCAGACGAGGGCGCTCCCAGGCCGCTGGTGGGTATTCACGACTTCACTTACGGCGGGATCATCCTGGGTGCCCGTTTCTGGGTTCCCAGCCTCAAGTATTACCAGTCGCGCTATGCGGTGAACCGCGATGTCCTGGGTGCTTTGAAAGCCGCCGGTATTTCCCTTGTGCCGGCCGCCAGTCTTGCGTTCCTGGCCGCCCCGCTGTCCCCCGACGACGGCCGGGGCACGCTTGGCTGAGCGGTCCGCGAGAGACCCGGCGCGGGTCCACGCGAACGGAGATAGCTCTAAAAGCGCCGCAACAGGCGATCGATGTATCGAAGCTCTTGCGATGGGCGGGCGCGGTCGCCGCGCCGGCGCCGCAGCTCGTCGAGAATCTCGCGGGCGCGCTGAACCTCCATCTGGTCCGGAATTGCGACCCCTTCGACGGCCTCTCGGGAGCCCTCGCCCCAACGCCGGCCCATCGGATCGCGGCCCTGTCCCGGTTGGGCGCCGAGCCGTCCCGAGCCGCGGCCGGCCTGGTCGCTCATCTGCTCCATGAATTGCTCGGCCATGGCCCGCATGCCTTGCTGCATCTGATCGAGTGCGCGGGTCTGGGGATCCACCGCTTGATGCGGCATACCCCGCTCCAGGGCTTTACGGGCGTTCCGCATGGCCTGCTCGGCGCGACCAAGCGGCCGCGGAATGGCGCCGAGCATATCGCCCAGCTCGCGCATCATGCGGCCCAGCGCGCGCCGTAAGGATTCCTGGTTGCGCGAGTCGTCCAGATCTTCCTGCGTCCCAGAGTCTTGCCCCTCGCCGGATTGCGGAATGTTTCCCTGCGAGCGCTGGTAGCTGCGGTCCAACAGATGCTGTTGACGGCGCATCAGGTTGTCCAGCTGGTCCATCATCTTCCAGGCGCCCATGCTGCCCTGATTTAACTGCTGGTCGAACAGACCGGCCTGCATGTTCTCCAGCATCTCACGTAACTGCGCGAGCAGGTCCCGCGCGGCGTCGCGGGCGCCGCTCTCGGAGAGCTGCCGGGCGCGCTCAATGAGCTGACGCAGTTCGTCGCCGCCGATGAGTTCGGCGTCGGGCGGCAGGGGTTGCGGTTCGCCACCTTCGGCGAGCTGTTCGGCCAGTTGCTCGGCGAGCGCTTTCAGGTACTGGTTGAGCGCCTGCTGCAACTGGTCCATCAGGCGCGCGATTTCCGCGTCCGACGCGTTGTTTTCCAAGGCCCGCATCAGGGCTTCCTGGATGGCGCGCAGATCGCGCTCGGCCACCGCGAGCTCGCCCTCCTCGATGTGCAGCGCCGTATCCCAGAGCAGTTGCTGCACCTGGCGCACCGCAGCGTCGCTCGGATCGTAGATCAGGCGGCGTTCGGCCACGCGGATGGCCAGCGCCACCACGAGGTCGTGGAAGAAATGCTGCGGGCGCTTGTAGAGGTCGCTCAGCTTGCGAATCACCGGAAAGCGGGCGGTCGGATCCAGCGTCAGCTGCTTGCGAAGCTCGACCAGCACACGCGCCACCGGATGATTGAAAATGCGCTCCGGCAGGAGCACGCGCACGGGGTAGCTCACGGCCCTTTGGCCTAGGGCGTCCTCGGCGGCCAGGCTGATGTCCACGTGAATGCCGGCCCACCGGTGGGCCGTCAGATCATGGTAGCTTGCGTGCTCGATGTGCCGGCGGTCGCCGCCCGGCAGCAGCAGTTCGATCTCGAAGCTCTCGTCCGCCGCCTCATCGATCCGTTGGATGATGGCCGACGCGGAGGTAACGGCATAATCGTCCTCGGCGATGTAGTCGAGGCGCAGCACCGCGCGCCCGGTGCGTGCCGGCGGCGCGCCCATCTCGATTTTCGGCGGCGCGTCCGCCACCACCACGATGGGCCACGCGCCGAGCGTGTCTTCGTCCTGGACCACGGCAATTCGTTCGCCTGCCTTGATTTCGACGGAAATCCGGTAGGCGTCGGTGCCGACGGGCTCGAAGGTGTGTTCGGCTAGCCCGACGACGAGTTTGGGCGTGCCGCGGCCCGCACTGACCTGGGCCAGTACGGCGCTGCCGGCCGGAATTCGCACCGGCGCCACGGCCTGATCCGCCCCGTCTGCGACCCGCCGGTCGAGGAACAAGGGCGGCAGCCCGGTATAGACGGGAGGATTGATCCAGACGTCGAGTATCGCCGGTACGATGGCTTCGGCCACCGCCAAGCTGGGGGAAACCGCGGCCCGCAGGCGGTCCCGCCAGTCCTGGTGTCCGATGACCGCCGCCACCACGAGAACAAGCAGGAGTCCCCCGCGCAGCGCCAGTGGATCGGCGGCGGCCA
The DNA here is from genome assembly GCA_036444135.1 of Kiloniellales bacterium. Taxonomy (GTDB): domain Bacteria; phylum Pseudomonadota; class Alphaproteobacteria; order Kiloniellales; family JAKSDN01; genus JAZFZX01. The sequence goes on from JAZFZX010000009.1 coordinate 2,448, forward strand.
GCCCGGGACGGGGCAGGCGCACCCGCAATCGGGCCAGCTGGGCGTGCAGGCGAGCGCGATGGGCCCGCCATAAGGCCTTGGCCTCGGCATCGTTACCGGGCGTCGCAAGCTTGTCCTCCAGAGAGCTGAGCGGCCGGTGGCTCAGCCCGCTGTCCCGTTCGAGACGGTGGCGCGCCGCTTCCCGGCGGGGGGGCACGAGGCCGTGCAGCAGCTTGCGCGATGCGACCGCGAGGGCGATCACGAATGCGACGACGACGGCCAGATGAAGCCAGCCCGGCAGCAGCGTCAACACGTCGAACAGCGCGACCGCGACAAACAGGCCGATCACGCCGAGCGGCGGCCACAACACCAGCCAAAGCTGCTCCCAGAGCAGCGCCGCGCGCGCCAGCCATAGGCGCAGCCTCGGGCCTTTCCAATTGCCGCCCTCGGCCCCCGGCCCGGATCGCCTGCCTTTGCGAAAGCCTAGCGTGTTCTTTCTCCCGCTGTTCAGGCCGCGCCCCGCGAGGCGTCGGCAACGTCCGGCTCCAGCCAGTCCGGCAGCCGGTCGCGCTCGATCAACTCCGCGAATTCCGGACGCGGCCGGACGACGGCGAACGCCCGGTCCCGGACCAGCACCTCCGGTGCCAGACGCCTCATATTATACGATGATGCCATACAAGCCGAGTAGGCACCTGTTGAACAAATCGCGAGCAGGTCACCGGCCTCGGTGGGCGGCAGGGGACGCTGCCGGGCAAAGGTATCGCTTGTCTCGCAGACCGGGCCGACGATGTCCACGCTTTGCAATTCGGCGTCGGACGCGGGCGCGCGCAGCGGGATGATGTCGTGCCAGGCGTCATACAGCGTCGGGCGAATCAGGTCGTTCATCGCCGCATCGACGATCAGAAAGCGCCGCTGGAGGCTGTCTTTGACGTAGAGCACCCCGGTCAGGAGAACGCCGGCGTTGCCCACCAGCAAGCGGCCGGGTTCGAACACCAGCCTGGCTCCCAGGCCGTCGGTGACCGTGCGCACCATGTCCGCATAGGCGGCCAGGTCCGGCGGCGTTTCGTCGCGGTAGGCGATGCCCAGACCGCCGCCCAGATCCAGGTCCTCGAGCCGGTGCCCGGCGGCCTTGAGCTCCGCGTAGAGCGCGGCCAGCCGCTCGAAAGCGGTGCGGAAGGGCGCCAGTTCCATGAGCTGCGAGCCGATGTGCACCGCCAGGCCCTGCAGCGCTAGCCCGGGCATCTCGGCGATGCGCGCGACGGCCTCGCGGGCCTGCGCCATGTCGATGCCGAACTTGTTATGGGCTTTGCCGGTGGCAATTTTCTCGTGGGTCCGCGCGTCCACGTCCGGATTGATGCGTAACGCAATGGCCGCCGTGCGTCCGCGTTCCGTGGCGACCCGGTTCAGGACTTCCAGCTCGGCCAGGGATTCCACGTTGATCTGCCGGATGCCGGCATCCAGGGCCGCGGCCATTTCCTCGGCCGTCTTGCCGACCCCGGCGAACACGATCCGATCCGGCGGAACACCCGCCGCCAAAGCCACCCGCAGCTCCCCCTCCGAGACCACGTCGGCGCCGGCGCCGAGCCGCGACAGAGTGCGGACGATGGCGAGGTTGGCGTTGGCCTTCAGGGCATAGCAGATCAGGCTGTCGCAGCCTTGGAAGGCCGCGGCGAAGTCCCGGTAGGCGCCTTCGATGGCCCGCGAGGAATAGCAATATACGGGCGTGCCGACCGCCGCCGCGATCTCGGACAGCGGCAGATCCTCGACGTGCAGCACACCGTCGCGATAGGTGAAGAAGGCGCTCACGATCCGCTCGACCCGCCGTCGCCGTCGGCGGCCGGCGGGGCTGTGTCGGGCTCCTCGGTGTCGTTGGGCAGGACGCTGCCTGGGGCCGGATAGATCTGCGGATAGGTGTGCTCGCTTTCCTGACCTTCCGGTGGACCTACGTCGCCCTTGCGGCCGCAGGCGCCCAGCGCCAGCGCCAGAATCACCGCCGCAATCAGCGCGCGCGCCGCCGCTTGTCCGTCCACGTTCATAGGAAACGCTCCCGCGCCGCGGCGGCGGCGGCGCGCACCTTGTCCGGCGCGGTGCCGCCAAGGCTGGTGCGGCTTTCGACGGCCCGCTCGGTCGTCAGAACGCCGTAGATGTCGTCCGTGATGCGGGGTTCGACCCCCTGCATCTCCTGCAGCGGCAGGTCGGCCAGGCCGCAGCCCTTGTCGACTGCCAGCTTGACCAGGGTGCCGGTCGCGTGATGCGCCTCGCGGAACGGCAGGCCGGCGACCCGCACCAGCCAGTCGGCCAAATCGGTCGCCGTGAGGAAACCCCGCTCCGCCGCCTTCCGCAGCGCATCCACGTCGGGCCGCAGGTCACGCACGATGCCGGTGGCCACCTCGACCGAGAGGTGCAGGGTGTCGGCCGTGTCGAACACCGGTTCCTTGTCTTCCTGCATGTCCTTGCCGTACGCCAGCGGCAGGCCCTTCATGACCATCAGCAAGGCGTTCAGCGCGCCCACCACGCGGCCCGTCTTGCCCCGCAGCAGCTCGGCACCGTCCGGATTGCGCTTCTGCGGCATGATCGAGCTGCCGGTCGTGAAGGCGTCGGACAGCGTCACGAAACCGAAGCCTTCCGAGCACCACAGAACGATCTCCTCGGCCAGGCGCGACAGGTGAGTGGCCAGAATCGCGCCCGCAGCCAGGAATTCCAGCGCGAAATCGCGGTCGGACACGGCGTCGATGGAGTTGGCCGAGGGCCGGTCGAAACCCAGTTCCGCGGCCGTCATGTCCCGGTCGATGGGAAACGAGGTTCCGGCCAGCGCGGCGGCGCCGAGCGGGCACTCGTTGAGCCGCCCGCGCGCGTCCGACAGGCGGCTGCGGTCGCGGCCCAGCATCTCCACGTAGGCCAGCATGTGATGGCCGAAGGTCACCGGCTGCGCCGGTTGCAGATGTGTGTAGCCGGGCATGACGGTCCCGGCGTGGGCTTCGGCCTGATCGATGAGCGCCGCCTGCAGATCCTTGAGCGCCGCATCGAGGGAGTCGATCTGGTCGCGCAGCCACAGCCGGAAGTCGGTCGCCACTTGGTCGTTGCGCGAGCGCGCGGTGTGCAGCCGTCCGGCGGCCTCGCCGATCAGTTCCTTGAGCCGGGCCTCCACGTTCATGTGGATGTCCTCCAGGGCCCGGTCGAAGACGAACGCGCCCGACTCGATCTCTCGCAAAATCGTGTCTAGACCGCGAAGCATCGCCTCGCCATCTTGTTCCGATATGATGGCCTGGTGCATCAGCATCCGGCAGTGTGCCTGCGAGGCGGCAATATCCTGGGCGTAGAGCCGCCGATCGAAGTCGATCGAGGCGTTCAGGCGCTCCATCGCTGCGTCGGGTCCGCGGCTGAAGCGGCCGCCCCACATGACGTTGGCGTCCGAAGCCGCCGG
>JAZFZX010000010.1:0-2472 GCA_036444135.1 Kiloniellales bacterium
GAGGCCCGCCGCCAGATAAGCCACCAGATGCAGGCCGGCCTGGCCAGGGCTCAACGCCAAGAGACCCGCAAGATGCCGTTCGGCGGCGTCTAACATGGCCTGCCGGCGGCGGCTATATACCATACGCATACGCCGTACGTGCGCCGCGAAGTGACCTTCCTCGAAAAACGCCGCCAGCACCGGCTGCACGACCGCCGAGGGATAGGCATCGCGCGCCGCGCGGGCGCGCAGGAAGGCCTCCAGCAGGTTCGGCGGCACCACCAGGTAGCCGAGGCGGATCGAGGGAAACAGCACCTTAGAGAAGGTGCCGATGTAGATGACGCGTCCGCCGCCGGTGGCGCGCGCGGCCTCCAGGCCCTGCAACGCCGCGAGCGGCCGGCCGGCATAGCGGTATTCGCTGTCGTAGTCGTCCTCGACCACCCACGCGCCGCTATCCTCGGCCCAGGCGAGCAGCGCCAGGCGGCGCGCCAGATCCATCGTGGTCCCGAGCGGGTATTGGTGCGAGGGCGCGACCACCGCAAGACGCGCGGCCGGTGCCAACGCGCAGCCCGCGGCCACGGAGAGACCCGCCCCATCGACCGGCACCGGCACCAGGCGCGCGCCCGCCGACTGCAAGGGGCCGCGCAGCCCCGGATAGCCGGGCTCCTCGATCCAGACCGCATCGCCGGGCTTGAGCAGCACCCGGGCGACCAGATCGAGCGCCGGCTGGGCGCCGCCGGTGATCAGCACCTGCTCGGCGGTGCAGGCGACGCTGCGGACCGCGCGCAGATAGGCGGCGATGGCTCGGCGCAGCGGCAGATAGCCGGCCGGCGACCCGGGCAGCAGCAGCGCCGGCGGCGGCCGCCGCCAGATCCGGCCCAGAAGACGCCCCCAAACGTCGAACGGAAAGAGGTTCAGGTCCGGCACCCCCGGTGCAAACACGCGGGCCGCCGAAGCGGGCTCTGCGCCGGGATCGGGTTCGCGGGACCCGCCGATCGGCGGGTGTTCGTGGCCAGACGACAAGGCCGTGGCGCCATGGCGCCAATGATCATCGCCATCGTCGGCAGGCCGGATCGGCAGCGAGTCCGGCAGCACCCGGCTGACGTAGGTGCCCGAACCCGGACGGCTTTCGAGGTAGCCCTCGGCGCCGAGCTGCTCGAAAGCGTTGAGCACGGTATTTCGCGAACAGCCGAGCTCGGCCGCCAGGGACCTGGTCGCCGGCAGGCGCGTGCCCGGAGCGATGCGGCCCGCCAAGACCGCCTCGCGCACTTGGGCGTAGAGCTGGCGCTGCAGCGGCGCAGCGGCCTGTGGATCGAGGGCGAAGCTCAACAGCACAGCCTGCGTTCGGCGATGTTTGTGGGCAGGGCGCACGGGGCGGCCTCGGATGAAAAGTGGTTCTATGATTTATTCTAAAGTGGTTCTTTTCCTAGGGCCAGTTTGTTCGTACTGTCGCCGGCCGTTCTAGGCATTTTGGCCCCGATCACCGCGAGACAGACCCATGACCGCCCAAGCCGAAGCTCCCTTGCCGGATTTCGCCCCCACCCCGCGCACGCGCGTCAAGCGCCTGCACGAACGCGCCTGCTACGACCGCAAGACCGTCCATGAGATCCTCGACGCGGGCCTCGCCTGCCATGTGGGTTACGTGATCGACGGCCAGCCCTACGTGACCACGACCGCCTATTGGCGCACCGGCGACCGGGTCTACTGGCACGGCTCTTCGGCCAGCAAGATGTTGCGGCGCCTCAAGGAAGGCGTGCCGGTCTGCTTCAATGTGGCATTGTTCGACGGGCTGGTGCTGGCCCGCTCCGGCTATCACTCATCGATCAACTACCGCTCGGTCGTGGCCCTCGGCACGGCGCACCTGGTGACCGGCCGCGCCGCGAAGCTGGCGGCGCTCGAGGTGTTCACCGAGCGCCTGACCCCCGGGCGGTGGGCCGAGCTGAGGCCGCCGACGGAGCAGGAGATCAAAGCCACCACAGTCATGGCGCTCAAGCTGGAGGAGGTTGCCGCCAAGGTGCGCACGGGCCCGCCCTCGGACGAGGCCGAAGACTACGCGCTCGACATCTGGGCCGGCGTGGTGCCGATCGGCTATGGGGTGGGCCGTCCGGAACCGGACCCGGACCTCAAGGCCGGTGTTCCGGCGCCCGGATACCTCGACCTGGTGTCGGTCGACTGAAGAGGCGTGGCCGCGCGGCCGGCGCGCTCAGAGAGACGCGATCATGTACATTCCCGATGCCTTCCGTCTGGAGGATCAAGAGGCGATCCAGAACATCTTGGAACGCTACGCCTTCGCCGCGCTGGTGACCTCATCGGACGGCGTACCGGGGGCGAGCCATCTGCCGCTCATCTACGAGCCGGGGGCCGGGGCCCGGGGACGGCTTGTCGGCCACCTGGCACGGGCCAACGGCCAGGGCCGCCAGCTCGCCGCGGCCGAGCACGCGGGACGCGAAGTGCTTGCGATCTTCCAAGGCCCGCACGCCTACGTATCGCCGC
>JAZFZX010000011.1:0-2704 GCA_036444135.1 Kiloniellales bacterium
ATCTTCGATGCCGAGTTCAAGGACGCCTTCGCCGCCAAGGGCATCACCTACGAGCACCGCCTGATCGACGACATGGTGGCCGCCGCCATGAAGTGGGAGGGCGGCTATGTGTGGGCGTGCAAGAACTACGACGGCGACGTGCAGTCGGACACCGTGGCCCAGGGCTTCGGTTCGCTGGGCCTGATGACCAGCGTGCTGATGACGCCCGATGGCAAGACGGTGGAGGCCGAGGCCGCCCACGGCACGGTGACCCGCCATTACCGCATGCATCAGCAGGGCAAGGAGACCTCGACCAACCCCATCGCCTCGATCTTCGCCTGGACCCGGGCGCTGCACTACCGCGGCCAGTTCGACGACACGCCCGAGGTCACGCTGTTTGCCAACACGCTCGAGCGGGTCTGCGTCGATACGGTGGAGAGCGGCGACATGACCAAGGACCTGGCGCTCTTGATCGGCGCCGAGCAGACGTGGCTGACGACCGGGCAGTTCATTGACAAGCTGGACGATAACCTGAAACGGGCGATGGGTTAGGCCCCCGCCCCGGACGATTCAACCGAGGAGGACGGCGGCGCACATGCGCGCAATCTCGAAACTCTTACTGGCGATTGGATTGATCAGGGCCATTGGAAGCGAAACGGCCGGCGCCGCCGGCGATCCCGAGAACACTCTCGTCATGGAACTGGCGCAGGGGCAGGTGGTGATCGAGCTGCTGCCCGAGCTGGCCCCGCAACACGTGGCGCGGATCAAGGAGCTGACGCGCCAGGGCTTCTACGACGGGATCGTGTTCCACCGCGTGATGGACGGTTTCATGGCCCAGACCGGTGACCCCACCGGCACCGGCCGCGGTGGATCGGGCCAGAATATCCCAGCAGAGTTCTCCTCCGAGCCCTTCGTGCGCGGCGTGGTCGGCATGGCCCGCTCGCAAAGTCCGGACAGCGGCGACAGCCAGTTCTTCATCATGTTCGCCGACGGCTCGTCCCTCAACGGCCAGTACACGGTCTGGGGACGCGTCGTCGAGGGCATGGAGGCGGTCGACCAAATCAAGAAGGCGCCCCCGGGCCGCCAGAGCGGCGAGGTCGACGACCCGGACAAAATCGTGCGCATGCGCGTCCAGGCGGACATCACGGAATAACGGCTGGGCCCACCTCAAGCCTCTGGAGACTTCACCGCCTCGCGGCGCGCGGGATCGAGGTGCTTGTAGTCGCCGGTGCGCAGGTGGCAGGACGCCAGGTGATGGGCGTCGCGTTCGGTGCGGCGCAACTCGGGCTCCTTCTCGGAGCAGATCTCCGCCGCGATGGGGCAGCGCGGGTGAAAGCTGCATCCCGACGGCGGGTCGAGCGGGCTCGGCACATCACCCTGTAGAACCAGCCGCTCCCTGCGCTGGCCCGGCTTCGGCACCGGCACCGCGGACAAGAGCGCCTGGGTATAGGGGTGCTGCGGTTCGCTGTACAGCGTTTCCCGGTCGGTGATCTCGACAATCCGGCCCAGGTACATGACCGCGACGCGGTCGCTGATGTGCTCCACCACGGCCAGATTGTGCGAGATGAACAGCAGCGTGAGGTCGAGCTCGCGTTGCAGTTCCTTCAGAAGATTGAGCACCTGGGCCTGCACCGAGACGTCGAGCGCCGAGACCGGCTCGTCGCACACCACGAACTTGGGACGCAGCACCAGCGCGCGTGCGATGCCGATGCGCTGGCGCTGGCCGCCTGAGAACTCGTGGGGGAAGCGTTGGGCGTGGGCCGGCTGCAAGCCGACCAGCCGGAGCATGTCGCAGACGCGTTCGTGCCGCTCGTCCTTGTTCGCGACGCCGTGGACCAAAAGCCCCTCGCCGATGCTGTTGCCTACGGGCGTGCGGGGGTCGAGCGACGAGTAGGGATCCTGAAAGATGATCTGCACCTGGCTTCTCAGCCTTTGCAGATCCTTACCCTGCAAGGACGCGAGGTCCACGCCGTCGAAAAAGATGTGCCCAGAGGTGGGATCCAGCAGGCGCACGAGCACGCGGCCAAGCGTGGACTTGCCGCAGCCGGATTCGCCGACGAGGCCTACGGTTTCGCCTCTGGCGATCTCCAGGGCGACGTGGTCGACGGCCTTCACGTACCCGGAGGTCCGGCGGAAGAGTCCGGTCATCACCGGGAAATACTTGACCAGATCACGGATCTCCACGAAGGCGTTCATGGCGCCGGTCCCCGGTGCAGCCAGCAGCGCACCGAATGGCCCGGCGTGACCTCGACAAGCTCCGGCTGCCGCTCGGTGCATTCCTCCAACGCGTGTTCGATACGCTCCCGGCAGCGCGCCGCGAAGCGGCAGCCCTTCGGCAGGTCGACCAGGTTCGGAACCGTTCCGGGAATTACGGCCAGCGCGTCCTGCACCTGGCCCAGCACCGGGATCGACCCTATAAGGCGTCGGGTATAGGGGTGCTTCGGCTCCAGGAACAGGGTCTTGACATCGCTTTCCTCGACGATCTCGCCGGCGTACATCACCGCCACCCGGTCGGCCATTTCGGCGACCACGCCCAGGTCGTGGGTGATGAGGATGGTCGCGGTGCCCGTCTCGCTCTGCAGGTCGCGCATGAGATCCAGGATCTGCGCCTGGATGGTGACGTCGAGGGCCGTGGTCGGCTCGTCGGCGATCAGCAGTTGAGGCTCGCAGGCGAGCGCCATGGCGATCATCACCCGTTGCGCCATGCCGCCGGACATTTCGTGCG
>JAZFZX010000012.1:0-3553 GCA_036444135.1 Kiloniellales bacterium
CCAAGACATAGGGCGGCAGCCGCTTGATACGGTGGAATTCCTGCTCCATCGGACTCTCGGGGATCCACACCGACTGAACTGTGAACGGACTCCGGCGCGCCGAACCTATCGCCGCGGCAGCGGGGGCCTTCTTTTAGCGGCTGATCCGCTAATACTCCAGAAAGATCTCGACCCTTCGGTTGCCCGCCTCGTCGGTGGCCGTCGCCTCCTCGGCGACCGGCTCGCTGTCGGCTTTCGCCTCCACCAGCAACGCTTCTTGCTGGGCACCGAAGCCCATAAGACCGTCGGCAACCTGGCTCGCCCGCTTCAGCGACAGATCCAGGTTGATCATCCGCTGGGCGACGAGATCTTCGGTCTCGGCGCGCGCGCTGGAATGGCCGATCAAGTGAATGCGCCCGCCGCGTTCCTTGTGAAGCGCGACCACATCGCGCAGGACGTCGCGGTCGTCTTCATTGAGCTGCGAGGAATCGTGCGCGAAATAGATGACGGCCACCAGTTGCGTGCCGCCCACCTCGATCGGCTCTTCCAGTTCTTCGACCTCGGCCGCCGCCACCTCGGCGCCCTCGGCCGGCAGCACCCTGGCCATTTCCCAGGTGATCTCGACGCGCTCCTCGCCTTCGGCCGCGGTTTCGATCTCCTCGGCGGTTTCCTCTTCGGCGGTTTCCTCTTCGGTCTCTTCGCCCTCGAGCACGACCCGCCTCGGTTCCCAGCGAATCTCAACCCGCGGCTGGCCGCTGGGCGGCGGCGCGGCCGGCGGGGCGGCGGCCGATTGGGCGGTCAGATTCTCGCCCGAATATTGCGCATTGGCATGATCGGCGATCAGTCCCTCGATCAATTCCTCCTGCAGACTCTCCGAGCTGGGCCGCGGCGCCTGATCGGGCACGCTGGAGAGGTTGGGATAGCTTCTGTCGGGCCCCGACGAACCGCACGCCGCGAGCAGGAGTGAAAGCCCCAACAGCAGTACCGACGCTCCGAAACCGAACCTGGAGCTTCCCGGCCTGACCCGTTGCCGCATCATCGCGCCGCCATCCGTCATGACATTTCGTTATCCACAGCGAATCCTAGCACGCTTGTGAACTCCCTCGAAGTCTTAGCACGAGGCTGCCTTTGGCCTGGGCAAATCGGGCCGCATCGGTTATTGAGAGCCCGCCCTTGGCGATTTCTCCGCACTGCAACATGACAAGCTGAGGCCCGACACTCAAGCTTCAAAAATCCCGTCCAACCGGATCACGCGACAGGAAAACCTAAGGCCACCGGGATGTCCAAGCAAGACACAGAGGACATGATGATGCCCGATCCGGTGGCGCTGTCGAGGTCGATGGTCGATATCGCCGAAAAAAGCCAGAAGCTGGTCTCCGACTGGATCGAGCGCCAGGCAAAGTACAACGGCACGTCGGCGATCGATCCCCTCAACATCGGCAGCGCCTTTCTCGAGATGACCGCGCGCATGATTCAGGATCCGGTGCGGCTGGCCCAGGCCCACATGACCCTGTGGCACGACTACATGCGGCTCTGGCAATCGACCACCCAGCGCATGATGGGCGGCGAGCCCGAGCCGGTGGCCGAACCGGAGAGCGGCGACCGCCGTTTCACGGATCCGGCCTGGGACGAGAACCACCTGTTCGACTTCATCAAGCAGTCCTACCTGTTGAGCGCGCGCTGGCTGCAGGCCACCGTGGAAGGCATCGAGGGCCTGGACGACAGGACCGCCAAGAAGGTCGATTTCTACACCCGCCAGTTCGTCGACGCGATGGCGCCCTCCAACTTCATCATGACCAATCCGGAGGTGCTGCGGCTGACCTTGGAATCCGGCGGGGAAAACCTGGTCAAGGGCCTGCAGAACCTGCTTGAGGACCTGGACCGGGGCCAGGGCCGCCTGGATATCAAGATGACCGACTACGAGGCCTTCGAAGTCGGCGTCAACATCGCGGTCACGCCCGGAAAGGTCATCTACCAGAACGAGCTGATGCAGCTCATCCAATACGCGCCGACGACGGAGAAGGTCTACAAGCGGCCGCTGCTGATCGTGCCGCCCTGGATCAACAAGTTCTACATCCTGGATCTCAGAGAGAAGAATTCCTTCATCAAATGGGCGGCCGATCAAGGCCACACGGTTTTCGTAATCTCCTGGGTCAACCCCGATCACGAACTCGGCGCGGCCACCTTCGACGACTACCTGCTGAAAGGCCCACTGGCGGCGCTGGACGCCATCGAGCAGGCGGTCGGCGGTAGCCAGGTCAACGCGGTCGGCTACTGCCTGGGCGGCACACTACTGGCCTGCACGCTCGCCTACATGGCGGCCAAGAAGGACACCCGCATCAAAAGCGCCACGCTGCTCACCACCATGATCGACTTCACCGAGGCCGGCGAGCTGGGCGTATTCATCGACGAGGAGCAGCTGAGCGCTCTGGAAGAGCGCATGAGCGAGCAGGGCTTTCTCGACGGCTCGGAGATGGCGACGACCTTCAGCATGCTGCGCGCCAACGACCTGATCTGGTCGTTCGTGATCAATAACTACCTGCTGGGCAAGGATCCCTTCCCCTTCGACCTGCTCTATTGGAACGCCGATTCCACGCACATGCCCGCGGCCATGCACAGCTTCTATCTGCGCAGCATGTACCAGGAAAACCTGCTGGCTCAGCCGGGCGGGATCGAAATCGCGGGCGTGCCCATCGATCTGGGCAGCGTGCAGACTCCGGTCTACATGCTGTCCACGCGCGAGGACCATATCTCGCCCTGGACGTCGACCTACGCGGCGACGCAGTTGTTCTCCGGGCCGATGCGCTTCGTGCTGGCCGCCTCGGGTCATATCGCCGGGGTGGTCAATCCGCCGGCGGCCGGTAAGTACTCCCATTGGACCAACGCCAAGACCCCGAGACAGCCGGAGGTCTGGGTTGCGTCGGCGGAAGAACAGGCCGGTTCCTGGTGGCCGGACTGGGCCAGGTGGGTCGGCCGCCACGGCGGCGCGAAGCTGAAGGCGCGCAAGCCCGGCGCCGGCAAACTCAAAGCCATCGAGGACGCCCCCGGCGCCTACGTCAAGGTGACGCTGCGCGATTAGCCGGTGCCCGGTCCCGGTCAGCCCAGCCCGTTGATCCCCTCACTCGGTGCGGCCGTAGAACTGAAGCTGGTCTTCCGGCCGAAACATCACCTGGAATTCCTCCATGAAGGAGAGAATGGCCACCAAGCGCATCCGGTCGCCCTCGACCGGTGTCAGGCGGTGCGCGGCGAAGCGGCCCGCGAAGACGTTGAGCGTACCGGGACGCAGGGGCAGCGTGCGGACCTCCGGATCGCGCCCGTCGAGCAATCGGGCCACGCCGCCGTAATTGGGGTCGTCTTCGCTGCGCAGGTTGCGCCGGTATTCGAACACGCCGCCGGCCTCGGGCGCCTGCAGCAGCAGGGTCACGGTGAATTGGGAGCGATCGAAATGCCAGCCGATCGCCTCGTCCCGCCCGTAACCCATGACGTTGAGGCGCGCCAAGGGGTCGGCCATCCTATAGAGCTGCTGCTTTTCCAGGACATCGGCCAGGAACGCGCACAGCGGCTCCCATTCGTA
>JAZFZX010000013.1:0-13240 GCA_036444135.1 Kiloniellales bacterium
GCTACATCCTACGGGTCCGCAACCTAGCGGCCGGTCCGAGCTCACGCGGACAAGTCCGATTCGCACACCACCGGAAATCGCACAAAACCGCACAAAAACCCTTGTGAAACGTCTCGAAATGGGCTTAAGAAGCGGGCCGTCGTGACCGTGAAAGAACCCACATAATCAAGCGTTTAGGCAATAGTTCACCAATTTCCGACCTGCGAATGATAGGCATTCTCAACAAATTTGGGCTACCCTGCCGGACGGCCCCGAGGACGATGGAACCGATGCGCACCCGGTCGCCAGACCCGAACAGAGTGCCGGAGACGGCGGCGATCCGGCCAGCGCCTGGCGCCGGGGGACCGATGGGACCAATGGGCTCACGGTGGCCAGGCACGAACAGAGTGCCGGAGACGGCAGCGATCCGGCCACGCTCCGGCGCCGGGGGAACGGCGAGGCGATGGACCAACCGCCTTTGAGCAATTTCGCAACCGACAGCGAACCGGGCCCGGCGGCGCCCCCCGGGCCGGGTGCGCGCGCTACGCCGCTGCGCGGCGCCGTGGTCCGCCCCTTCACTTTTGCGGCGTTGACCGTCGCGGCCCTATTCGTACTGCCCGTGGCGACGGTCTTGGCAAATCTCTTCGCTTCGAGCGAGGGCACTTGGGCGCACCTCGCCGCGACGGTCCTGCCGCGCTATGTGGCGAACACCGCCTGGCTGGTGCTGGGAGTCGGCTTGGCGGTGCCCGTCATCGGCGCTGGAACGGCCTGGCTGGTCACCATGTTCCGCTTTCCCGGCCGGCGGCTGTTCGAATGGGCGCTGATCCTGCCGCTGGCGGTGCCCGCCTACGTCATGGCCTACACCTACACTGATTTCCTGCAGTTTACAGGGCCAGTGCAAGGCCTGCTGCGCGCGCTCACCGGCTGGGACGCCGGCGGCTATTGGTTTCCGGAGATCCGCTCGTTGCAAGGCGCGGTCGTCATGCTGACTTTCGTTCTGTACCCCTACACCTACCTGCTGTGCCGGGCCGCTTTTCTCGAGCAGTCGGTGTGCGCGCTCGAGGTCAGCCGCACGCTGGGCTGCGGCCTTGCGGGCAGCTTCTTCCGCGTCGCGCTGCCGCTGGCCCGTCCGGCGATCGCGGCGGGAACGGCCTTGGCGTTGATGGAAACCCTGGCGGACTACGGGACGGTTTCGTTCTTTGGCGTCCCGACCTTCACCACCGGGATCATCCGGGCGTGGATCTCGCTGGGCGACCGGGTCGCCGCGGCCCAGTTGGCCTCGGCCCTGCTGGGCTTGGTGTTCCTGGTCCTGGTGATCGAGCGCTGGAGCCGCGGCAGCGCCCGCTACCATCACACGACCGGGCGTTACCAGGCCTTGCCGACCTACCGCCTGAGAGGAACCCGCGCGGCCCTGGCCGCGGCGGCCTGCACCGTGCCGCTGATCATCGGGTTCCTGCTGCCGGCCGCCATCCTGCTCAAGATGGCCGTCGAGGCGGGCGACGAGCAGTTCGGGTTCCGCTTTGTCGGGCTGGCCCTGAACAGCTTCACGCTGGCCGGTCTTACGGCGGTCCTGGCGGTCCTGCTGGCGAGCGTGATGGCCTATGGTGCGCGGCTAAAACCGTCGCGCTTGTCGATCATTTCCAATCGCCTGGTGGGCCTCGGCTATGCGGTGCCCGGCGCGATCATCGCCGTTGGTGCGTTGATTCCGCTCGCCTTCCTGGACAACGCCTTCGACGCCTTCATGCGGGCCCGCTTCGGCCTGTCCACCGGGTTGCTGCTCACGGGAACGATCGCCGCCCTGGTCTATGCCTATCTCGTGCGCTTTCTCGCGGTATCCTTGAACACCGTGGATTCCAGCCTGGCGAAGATCCGGCCGACCATGGACGACGCGGCGCGGAGCCTCGGGCAGAGCCCGGCGGGAACCTTGGTCAGGGTACACGCGCCGCTGATGTGGGGCAGCATGCTGACGGCAGCGTTGCTGGTCTTCGTCGACGTGATGAAGGAGCTGCCGGCGACCCTGGTCATGCGCCCCCTCAACTTCGACACCCTGGCGGTGCAGGCATTCAACCTGGCCTCGGACGAACGACTGACCGAAGCCGCCACCGCCTCGCTGGTCATCGTCGCGGTGGGCGTGGTGCCGGTGATCCTATTGAGCCGGACCATCGCCCGGGCGCGACCGGGCACCGGAGCCATCGCCCCCGGCCTTCCCGCCGACGCCGAGTGATCCGCAAGCGCGGACCGGCAAATTCGGAATTGGGTCTCGGGTCTGCTGGACACGCCTGGCTCGCCAGGCTTAGTCCCAGCCGACCCGGTCGAAGACGCGCAGGGCGGCCGGCTGATTCTCTCCCAGCAGCGACACATTGAGGCTATCGGCCTGGAAGGCGCCCAGCGACTGCAGCACCGTGTCCGCGGACACGCCGTTGACGACGGGATACTCGTTGCTGCCGTCGGCGAAGTAATGCTGTGCGTCTTCGCTGACCAGGTATTCCAGGAATTTGACAGCGGCGTCCCGGTTCGGCGCGTTCCTGAGTACGCCCGCCCCCGAGATGTTGATGTGGGTGCCCCGGCCGTTCTGATTGGGGAACACCACGCCGACCATCGCCGCGGCCTCCCGGTCGGCCGCCTTGTCGCTCTTGAGCAGGCGCGCAAAGTAGTAGGAGTTCGCGACAGCGATGCCGCACTCGCCCGCGGCGACGCTGCGAATCTGGTCGGTGTCGCCGCCTTGGGGATGACGCGCGAAGTTGCCGACCACGCCGCGGGCCCAGTCCTCGGCGCCCGCCTCGCCGTGCACCGCGATCATCGAGCCCAGCAGCGACTGGTTGTAGATATTGCCGCTCGAGCGGATGCAGACCTTGCCCCGCCAGCGCGGGTCCGCCAGGTCTTCATACCTCGCAATTTCACCGGGTCGAATATCGTTCCTGTTGAAATAGATCAGGCGTGCGCGGGTCGAAAAACCGAACCACAGCCCCTCCGGATGACGCAGGTGCGCGGGGATCCGCGCCTGCAAAACCTGCGAGTGCACCGGCTGGAACAAGGCCGCCTGCTCGGCGCGCCACAGGCGCCCCGCATCGACGGTGATCAAGAGGTCGGCAGGGCTGTTGGTGCCTTCGTTCCTGAGACGCTCGATCAAGGCATCGCCCTTGCCTTCCAACCGGTTGACCCGGATGCCCGTCAGTTCCGTGAAGCCGTCGTAGAGGGCCTGGTCGGTTTGATAGTGCCGCGAGGTGTAGATATTGAGCTCGGGTTGCTCGGCCCGCCCCGTGAACCCGGTCACGACAAATCCCGCGGCCGTCAAGGCGAATCCAATGACCGAAATCACCGCAAGGCGACGCAGCCTCATGCCCTCGTTCTCCCCGAACGTTTTTTGCGAATGATTATCACTCTTATCATTTCTGATAATGCAAATCATTCGCGTTTGTCAAGCAATCCTCCCGTTCCAGCGCTTCTCTGCCGGCCGGTGTCGGGTCAACCTTTCGCTTGCCCGCGGCCTGTCTGTCATTGACATACATCAACCGCAACCGGTCGAACGGCCTGGGGTCGGCCGTCGTCCGGGCTCGGTCCGGCGCACCAATCGGGCACGAAGGGCTTCTTGTGGAAGGCGTCGCGCCGCCGGGCCGGCGCTAAACCGGCCTCACACCGGCAATTTGGCGGTTATCCGCAAATGCCCGGAGCCGGCCGGGGTCACCTCGAGATCGCCGCCGATACGGCGGGCCAGCAGACGCGTGAAATAGCCGTGGACGCTCCGCGGGGTGAGGTCTTCGACAACCACGTCTTCTTTCAGGCTGGCGTGCGTCTCGTCCCGCAGCCCGGCATCGGCGCCCACCGCAACCACCACGATATCGACCGCGCCCGCCTCCTTGGAGAACAGCACGCCCACGGTGCCGCCGCGCGGCAGGGCCTCGGCGGCCAGGATGATCATATTCAGGATCAGCTTTCCGGCGGATTCGGGAAGGCCCTCCGGGGCCGAGGTCTGCACCCACTCCAGGGTCGCCTTCTGATGGGCAAAGAACTGTACGGCAAGTTCGCGCATGGGCGTCAGATCGCCCCCCTGGCGGTTGCCGGCCATGCCGTAGGCCATGCGGTAGAATTGCAACAGGACGGCGGCCTGCCCGGCGCTGCGGCTGGCCAGCTTAAGGGCATCGTCGGCCAGCTCCATCCCGCCGTCGCTCAACAGCTCCATGCCGTTGTTGACCGCGCCGATCGGGCCGACCAGGTCGTGACACATGCGGGAGGTCAGAAGCTCCGCCACCCTCAGATCGATTTGCAGGTCCATGCTCGCTCCGTCCTCAATACCCCGGCTGCGCGGGTTGGCGTCGGGCACCGGCCATTCATGCTGGCGGCCGGTTCGCCATCCGCGTATTGTTCCCCGCCTTTCGACCCGGAGACAACCACCATATAGACTTCTAAGGCCGCTGGTTTAAGGATATTCTAATGATCCAGGAACTGGTTCCCGGCATGCGCGTACGCCACCCCGACCAACCCGATTGGGGCATCGGCCAGGTGCAGTCCGCCATCGGCCACCGCGTGACGGTCAATTTCGAGCATGCCGGCAAGGTTCTCATCAATAGCGAGAAAGTGACGCTGACGATCGTGGAAGGCGTTGATTTTTAGGGTGCCTGCCGCTTCACTGGGGCACCGCGCGGGGCATCGGGGTCAACACGAGAACGAGGCCGCTGAGGTACATGTCACAAGGAAACGGCGCAGAGCGCCTGCCAAAACGGTCCATCCACCCCGGTTCGGGGCGGCGCGTTGCCGCGCTCTACCCCAAGGGGCGCCAGCTAGACCCCCAGGCCGCTGAGGAGGTCAGGGACCTCATGGCGGACCGGCCGCGCGACCGCGACCTGTTGATCGAGCACCTGCATCTGATCCAGGACAGCCAAGGCCGCCTGTCGGCCGGGCACCTGCAGGCGCTCGCCGAGGAAATGAAGCTTCCCATGGCGGAGGTCTACGAGGTCGCCTCGTTCTACGCCCACTTCGACATCGTGCTCGACGGCGAGCCCGAGCCGCCGCCGCTGACGGTTCGCGTCTGCGACAGCCTGACCTGCGAGATGATGGGCGCACAGCAATTGCTGGCCGGGCTGCGGGAAGAGCTGGGCGAGGCCGTTCGCGTGGTGCGCGCGCCTTGCATGGGCCGCTGCGATACCGCGCCGGTGGCCGAGGTCGGACACCGGCACGTGGACCACGCCTCGGTCGGCTCCCTTGCTGCCGCTGCCCGTAACGGCGAGATCCACGCGGAGATACCCGCCTACACGACCTACGAGAACTACGTCGCCGACGGTGGCTACGGGTTGCTGCGCGACTGCCTGGCCGGCAACCGGGACCGGGACGAGATCGTCGCCACGATGGAGAATTCAGGGCTTCGCGGCCTTGGCGGCGCGGGTTTCCCGGCGGGCATGAAGTGGAAGCTGGTGCGCCAGCAGCCGGGGCCACGGATCTGCGCCATCAACGGCGACGAAGGCGAGCCCGGCACCTTCAAGGACCGCTATTACCTGGAACGCGACCCCCACCGCTTCCTGGAGGGGATGTTGATCGCCAGCTGGACCTGCGAAGTGGACACCATCTACGTCTACATTCGCGACGAATACCCGGCCGTGCTCGAGATCCTCGAAAAGGAGATCGCCCGCGTCGAACGGGAAGGTTTGACCGGCGGCATGCGCATCGACCTGCGCCGCGGCGCGGGCGCCTACATCTGCGGCGAAGAATCCGCCATGTTCGAGTCGATCGAGGGCAAGCGCGGCCTACCGCGCCACAGGCCGCCGTACCCGACCGAGCGGGGGCTGTTCGGGCTGCCCACACTGGCGCACAACGTGGAGACGGTCTACTGGGTGCGCGACATCGTCGAGAAAGGGCCCGAGTGGTTCGCCGCCCAGGGCAAGAACGAGAACCACAAGGGCTTTCGCTCCTATTCCGTCTCCGGGCGCGTCAAGCAGCCGGGGGTGAAGCTGGCCCCGGCGGGCCTCACCGTGCGCGAGCTGATCGACGAGCACTGCGGGGGCATGGCCGAGGGCCAGGTCTTCAAGGCCTACCTGCCCGGCGGCGCCTCCGGCGGCATCCTGCCGGAACGGCTGGCGGACCTGCCGCTTGATTTCGGCGGCCCGCTGGCCGAACACGGCTGCTTCGTCGGCAGCCATGCGGTGATCGTGCTGTCCGACCAGGATGACATGAGGGCCGTCGCGCTCAATCTGATGCGCTTTTTCGAGGACGAGAGCTGCGGCCAGTGCACACCCTGCCGCAATGGCACGGAAAAAGCGGTCAAGATGATGGAGCAGGGTAACTGGGACCGGGACCTGCTCGCGGACCTGTCGGGCGTCATGCGCGATGCGTCGATTTGCGGCCTCGGCCAAGCGGCGCCCAATCCGCTCGACTGTCTGCTAAAATACTTCCCGGAGGAGCTGAAATGAGCGAGCCGATCACCTTCGTGCTCAACGGCGAAGAGGTCGAGGCGGCCGCCGGCGAGACCATCTGGCAGGCCGCAAAGGGCCAAGGCGTCGAGATCCCGCACCTTTGCTATCAGCCGGAGCCGGGCTATCAGCCCGACGGCAACTGCCGGGCCTGCATGGTCGAGATCGAGGGCGAGCGCGTGCTGGCCGCCTCCTGCGTCCGCCAGCCGACGACGGGCATGAAGGTCACGACCAACAGCGCGCGCGCCAGCAAGGCCCGCGAGATGGTCTTCGAGCTCTTGGTAGCCGACCAGCCGGCACGAGAGTCCGCCCACGACCCGCAGTCCAAGCTGTGGGGCTGGGCCGAGCGGCTCGGCGTCGAGACCTCGCGGTTTCCGGCCCGCACCGCGGTCACGCCCGATTCGAGCCACACCGCGATCGCCGTCAATTTGGACGCCTGCATCCACTGCACTCTCTGCGTCCGCGCCTGCCGCGATGTGCAGGTCAACGACGTGATCGGCATGGCCTACCGCGGCCACGGCGCCAAGATCGTGTTCGACTTCGATCAGCCGATGGGCGAAAGCACATGCGTGGCCTGCGGCGAATGCGTGCAGGCCTGCCCGACGGGGGCGCTGATGGAGGCGAATCTGCTCGACGAGGCGGGCGTTCGGACGGGCTTCGAGGAGCGCGATGTCGATACCCTGTGCCCCTATTGCGGCGTCGGCTGCCAGACACGCGTGCACGTCAAGGACGACCGCATCCTCTACGTCGACGGCCGCGACGGTCCGGCCAACAACAACCGCTTGTGCGTCAAGGGACGCTTCGGTTTCGACTACATCACGCACCCGCACCGCCTGACGAAACCGATGATCCGGCGCGAGGACGCGCCCAAGGCCGCCGATACAGAGATCGATCCGGCCGACCCTTGGAGCCACTTCCGGGAAGCCACCTGGGAGGAAGCGCTCGACGCCGCGGCGGCCGGCCTGAAGACGATCCTGGACCGCGACGGGCCGCCGGCCCTGGCAGGCTTCGGCTCGGCCAAGGGCTCCAACGAGGAAGCCTATCTGTTCCAGAAGCTGATCCGGGTGGGCTTCGGCACCAACAACGTGGATCACTGCACGCGTCTCTGCCACGCCTCATCGGTCGCCGCCTTGATGGAGGGCATCGGCTCGGGCGCGGTGACGGCGCCCTTTACCTCGGCCAAGGATGCCGACTGCATCATCGTCATCGGCGCCCGGCCGGCGCAGAACCACCCGGTTGCGGCCACCTTCCTCAAGAACGCGGCCCGGCAGGGGGCCACGCTGATCGTCATTGACCCGCGGCGCCAGGCCCTGTCGCGCTATGCCACCCACATGCTGCAGTTCAAGCCGGGCCAGGACGTGGCGCTGCTGAATGCCATGCTCTACACCATCGTCGAGGAGGAGCTCTACGACCGGCAGTACGTGCAAGCCCAGACCGAGGGCTTCGAGGCGCTGAAGGAGAGCATCAAGGACTTCCCGCCGGAGACCATGGCCGAGGTCTGCGGCATCGATGCCGCGACCATCCGCGAGGTCGCGCGCATCTATGCCACCTCGCGCGCCTCGATCGTCTTCTGGGGCATGGGCATCTCGCAGAGTGTGCACGGCACCGACAACGCGCGCTGCCTGATCGCGCTCGCGCTGATCACCGGGCAGGTGGGCCGGCCCGGTACCGGCCTGCACCCGCTGCGCGGCCAGAACAACGTGCAGGGCGCCTCGGATGCCGGGCTGATTCCCTTGGTCTACCCCGATTACCGCTCGGTCGAGGACGCCGCGGTGCGCGCCGAGTACGAGGAATTCTGGGGACGCCCGCTCGACCCCAAGCGGGGCCTCACGGTGGTGGAGATCGTCAACGCCATCCACGAGGGCCAAATCAAGGCCATGTACATCATGGGCGAGAACCCGGCCATGTCGGACCCGGACCAGGACCACGCCCGGGCGGCACTGGCCAAGCTCGAGCATCTGGTCGTGCAGGACATCTTCCTCACCGAGACGGCCTGGCACGCCGACGTGGTGTTGCCGGCCTCCGCGCACGCCGAGAAGACCGGCACCTTCACCAACACCAACCGGGAGGTCCAGCTCGGCCGGCAAGTGATCGACCCGCCCGGCGACGCGCGTCAGGATTGGTGGCTGACCCAGGAGATCGCCAAGCGGATCGGCCTCGACTGGACCTACACGCATCCGAAGGATGTGTTCGCGGAGATGGCCGAAATTATGCCCTCGCTCGCCAACATCACCTGGCAGCGCCTGGAGCGAGAGGACTCGGTGACCTATCCCTGCGACGCTCCGGACCAGCCGGGCAACGAGATCATGTTCGGCGACGGCTTCCCGACCCAAAGCGGCCGCGGAAAGATCGTCCCGACCGGGCTGGTGCCGCCCGACGAGCTGCCGGACGAGACCTATCCGATGGTGCTGACGACCGGGCGCCTGCTCGAGCACTGGCACACCGGCGCGATGACCCGGCGGGCCAGCCAGCTCGACGCGCTGGAGCCAGAGGCCGTCGTCTTCCTGTCGCCGAACGATTTGGGCAGCTTCGGTATCGATCCGGGGACCTTCGTCAAGGTCGAGACCCGGCGCGGCGCCATCGTGCTCAAGGTGCGCCAGGACCGCGACGTGCCCGACGGCATGGTCTTCATCCCCTTCTGCTTCGCCGAGGCAGCGGCCAATCTGCTGACCAACCCGCAGCTCGATCCCATCGGCAAGATCCCCGAGTTCAAGTTCTGCGCGGCGCGGGTGGAACCGGTTGCGAGCGCCGCCGCCGAATAGCGGCGGCACGGCGGCAATTGTGATCGTGCGTAAAACGGCTCGACTCAACAGAGGATCCGCCGGGTACGCCCTTGTGCTGTCGCTCTGCGTCTGGCTCGGCAGCACGGCGGCGGGCTGGGCGCAGACGGCCACGCCCCCGAAGCCGGCCGATCTGGGCCTGTTGCAGGCGGCCGTCTCCGGCGATCCAGAGTTGGCGCTCTATGCGCTCGAGCGAGGCGCCGATCTGGAAATTCGCGCGCCAGGCAACGAAACGCCGCTCATCCTGGCCAGCCGGACCGGCAGCCTCGAGGTGGTGGAGCTGCTGCTCGCCCGCGGCGCCGATGCGGCGGCGGCCAGCGACGATGGCTGGACCGCGCTCCATTACGCTGCCTATGCCGGCCATACACCGGTCGCACGCCGCCTCATCCAGTCCGATGCCCCCCTGGAAGCGCGCGAGCGGGACTATGGCAACACGCCGTTGCTGCTTGCCGCCCGGCGCGGCGAACGCGGCATCGCCGCCGCACTGCTTGATGCAGGCGCGGACCTGGAAGCCCGCGACCGGCGCAAGGGCAATACGCCCCTGATCAACGCCGCCTTCGATCCGATGGCCCTTTCGGCCCTGGCGGAGTTGCTGGCGCGCGGTGCACGCGTGGACACCGCGGCCGACGACGGCCTCACGCCGCTGATCGTGGCGGCCAGCCGGAACAACCTGGGCGGCGTCGAGCTGCTGCTGGAGGCGGGCGCGCCGCTGGAAGCGGCGGAGGCCGACGGCTACACCGCCCTGCTTTACGCCGCCGAACATGGCCACGCCGCTCTGGCAGCGCGCCTGCTGGCCGCGGACGCCGATCCCAACCGGGCCGCCGGCCGCGGGGAAAGCCCGCTCGGGCGCGCCGCGCTGTCGGGCCACCTGGGCGTGGTGCAGGCCCTGCTCGACGTCGGCGCGCGCCTCGACCAGCCGGGCCGGAATGGGTACCTGCCCCTACACCAAGCCGCGCGCGGCGGGCACCGTGGTATCGTGGAACACCTATTGCAGCAGGGGGCCGATCCCGACGCTCCGGCCGTGGGCAACGGCAACAGCGCGTTGATGCTGGCGGCCAACCTGGGCTACAGCGACATCGTGGGGGTGTTGATCGAATCGGGCGCCGACGTGAACGCACGCGCCGACGACGGCTGGACGGCGCTGCAGGCGGCAGAGATGTTCGGAGACCTCGCCACGCTGGCGGCGCTCGAGGCCGCAGGGGCGCGGGAATAAACGGCCTCCCGGATTATACCAACGGTCCTAGATACTGACCTGTTTCATGGGAGCAAATCGGCCAATATCTAGGACCGATGGTATCAGGCCTCAGCCCGGATCGGAACGCGCGGCCCGATTACAGGCGGACGTCGCCGGTGGAAAACACGCTGGACGAGGATAGTCCCAGGGAGTCCAAGACGAAGAACGCGACCACGGCGATCACGATGGCGGCCGCACAGCTGGCGATGAATGCTCTCATGCGAAGCCTTCCTTGGCAGTGCCTTTGGTATTGAGCGCCACTGTTGGGTTCCTCTAAAACATGTTTCCGCCTTCGACGCCAGCAGAATGGAGATCCGAAGCGGTTCCTCTCACTCCTGCGGCGCCGTGATGCGCTTCAAGAACGTGATCAGCTCGGCGCGGTCCTCGGCGCTCGGCATGCGTTGCATCGGCATCTTGGTTCCGGGTGCATATTCTTCCGGTCCGACCGTGAACAGGTCGCCGATGGTTTGATCGTCCCAGATCACGTCGCTGTCCGTGAGGGCCGAAGAATAGTTGTAGCCCTCGACGACGCCCGCGCGCCGGCCGAACACGCCATAGAGCGTGGGCCCCGCCTTGTTGCCGCCGTCTTCGGTCACGGTATGGCAGGCGCTGCACTTGCGGAACAAGGCTGCGCCGCGGCTGCCGTCGTCCCAAGTCGCTGCGTGATCGGTGCCGGAGAACCGCATGCCCTTGAGGCCGATCTCGCGACCGGTCTCCAAATCCCAGACGCGGACCACCTCGTCGGCCCCGGCGGAGACCAAGCGCCGCGCATCGGGCGAGAAGGCCAGCGCCCAGACCGGCTCGAAGTGCCCTTCGAGTAGGGCCACAGGTTCCCCGGTCGAGGCATCCCAGACCCGTACCGTGCGATCCAAGCCGCCGGACGCGATCAGCCGGCCGTCGCGCGACACCGCGACACCCAGCACCGGGCCGTCGTGGCCTTGCAGGATCAGCGCTTCGCGACCCTCGGCCAGATTCCAGATACGGACCGTTTCATCCACGCTGACCGAAGCGGCCTTGTCTCCATCGGTGAAGAAGGAGACCGCGTTCACCCCGAAATCATGGCCGCGCAAGGTCTTGAGCAGGCTCCAGTCGGACACCTGCCACAGCATGAGAGTCCCGTCGTAGCTGCCGCTCAGGAGGCGCTCCCCGTCCGGCGAAAAGGTCACGGCGTTGACGTTGTCGCTGTGCCCGTCCAGGGTCTGCACCAGTCCGTGGGTCTCCAGGTCCCACACGCTCACCTTGCGGTTCCATCCGGCCGAAGCGGCCAGCCGCCCATCCGGAGAGACCGCGACCGCGGCAATCTTGCCTTCCCGGCCCTCGAATGTATGGATCAGACTGCCGCTTTCCAGGTCCCACAGCCGCAGCGTCCCGTCGTCACCCGCCGAAACCGCGCGCGCGCCATCGGGCAGGATCGCGACCGCATTGACCGCGCCCTCGTGGGCGTCGAGCGACTTGAGCTTGGTCTGCCGTTCCAGGTCCCACAGGATTACCGTGTAGTCGAAGCTGGCGGTCACCACCCGCCGGCCGTCGGGCGACACGTCGACACCCCTGACCGCGCCGCCGTGGCCAAGCAGTTCTGCCGCGGCCGGCGAGACGGCGAGCAACCCCGCGGCCGCTGCACCGTATGCAATGCGGCGCCAGTGAGAGCGGTAGACGTGACCTCTCATAACAGACTCAATCCAATGATCCTCTCGCCTCGCCGCCGCACATCTAGCGGGCCAGAAAAGTCCCATCGTCCACGGTCCGGCCGAGATTGGCGACCAGCGAGTCAACCATCTTGCGCGTAATCGGGGCAGCACTACCGCGGTCGCCTTGCACCGTGGCGCGGCCTTCCCACACGACGCCGCCGGCCTGCCGGTCCCTCAGCACGGCATGGATCTCGAAGTGGTTCTTCCCTTGGCGCACGGTGCGCTCCTGGCGGCCGCCCAGCAGGCTGTCCTTCGTGGACGACCAAACGTTCAACTCCACGTCGAGACCGCCGCCCACGGAGGAAACCTCGCCCAGACTGGGGTCCTTGCTGGAAAATTCGATAGCCTCCTCATCCGTCTCCAGAGACAGCTCATAGGGCGCGCCATCCGATACCGCGTGCTTCGCCCCCTCCAGGGCCTCGATCATTTCGTCGCGGATCGCCAGGTCCAGATCCGTGTTGTCGTAAAGCGTGACCTCGATCACCAGCTCCTCCGGAATAGCGCTGAAAGCAACGGCAGTGATGATACCCTCGCCGCCGGTCACGGCCTGCGCCCAAGCCGTCTGCACCGCACCAGGAACCAGCATGCCGATCATGACGACGATCCCCGCAAGGCGCACATATCGAAACATGGTTTCAATGACCGGGGTGAACCGCAGGTCCTCGCCGTAACCCAAAACCCCGGCGATCGCGCAAAGCCCGGCGAAACCACGCGGCGGCCTATGCCTTGGTTCTGATCGCATCCTGGCGGCCGTAAGTTATCGCCAGGTACCCGTACGCATGGATTCCGGACGCTGCCCGATCCTGTCGTCGCGGCGGCCGGGCGGCAGCTCGTAGCCGCTGACCCGGTGGCGGAAAGAGGGCACCAATAGTCCGGTTTGCCGATCCACGGCCAAGGTATTGACCTGAAAGGCCTCGTTGAAGTCGCCGACCGGGTTCATGATCGTCACGTACCACACCGGGCGGCCATCGATTTCGCCCTCGCGGACCCTGAGAACCTTCACGTCATAGGCCTCCGCGATCTGGCGTCCTGCTTGCTCGGCCCCGACTTGCGCCCGCGCCGTGCCGGCGGGCGCGAGAGCCGCCGCCGCGCCTACGGCGAACGCCAACGCCGATAGCCGGCCCAGGTATTTGACGACGTTCATCATGTCCGCTCGCC
>JAZFZX010000014.1:0-7328 GCA_036444135.1 Kiloniellales bacterium
TCCAATGTATTGCCCGGGTGCTGGGCCTCCGGACCTGGTCGCGCCCGTCAAGCGCCGCGGACGTCAGCCTCACCATTCACAAACAGATTCTTTTCCGTACGTTTAGTTTTGTTAACCATTTGTTAAGACTTTGAAGCCGACAATAGGCCCCGGTAACGCTTCCTCTTTTACCTGTACCCTCATACCTCCCCTGAGAGCCGTGATTCCCCCCAATCGCGGCTCTCACCCTTTCTGCCTCATGGCAATGCGATGGAAAACCCGCGCCGGCGCGCGGGCTGGTTCGCCCTGAAGGTCAAATGCTCTAATAGGCGCAGTCGCGGAACAGCGGCTCCAGGCTGCCCTGCCAGGCGTTTTCGAAGGCGGCCAGCGACCCCTCCGCGATCGTCTGCCCGCTCTCCACGATGTCCCGAAGAGGCGCCAGATAGTGCTGCTCGTCGAGCCCGTCCGCGCCCAGACGCGCGCGGCGTTCCAGCCCGGCCTCGGCCAGCGCCAGGACCTGGCGCGCCAGGTCGTGCAGCGTGGCCCCGCGGAACCGCGTCGCGAGCGCCCGGCGCGGCACCTCGGCGCGGAGCCATTCGTGTTCCTCCGGGGTCCAGTCGGCCACCAGGTCCCAGGCCGCATCCAGGGACACCTGGTCGTACAGCAGCCCGACCCACAGGGCCGGCAGCGCGCAAAGCGACTTCCAGGGGCCGCCGTCGGCGCCCCGCATCTCGAGGAAGGTCTTGAGGCGCACCTCGGGGAAGATGGTCGAGAGATGATCGGCCCAATCGCTGGTCGTCGGCAGCTCGCCCGGTGCGGCGGGCAGACGCCCCTCCAGGAAGTCGCGGAACGACTGGCCGCTGGCATCCAGGTATTCGCCCTTGCGGTAGACGAAGTACATGGGCACGTCGAGCGCGTAATCCACGTAGCGCTCGAAGCCCATGGCGTCCTCGAACACGAAGGGCAGGATGCCGCAGCGGTCGGGATCGGCGTCCGTCCAGATGTGGCTGCGGTAGCTGAGGAAGCCGTTGGGCGCGCCCTCGGTGAAGGGGGAATTGGCGAACAGCGCCGTGGCCAGCGGCTGCAGCGCCAAGGCAACACGGAACTTCTTCACCATGTCGGCCTCGGACTCGAAATCCAGGTTCACTTGCACCGTGCAGGTGCGGAGCATCATGTCGAGCCCGAGGCTGCCCTTGGTCGGCATGTAGGCCTTCATGATGGCGTAGCGTCCCTTGGGCATCCACGGCATGTCCTCGCGGCGCCACAACGGCTGGAAACCCAGGCCGATCAGGCTGACGTTCAGGGGCTCGGCGACCTGCTTGACCTGCGCCAGGTGCTGGTGAACCTCGTCACAGGTCTCGTGGATGTTTTCCAGCGCCTCGCCGGACAGCTCGAGCTGGCCGCCCGGCTCCAGCGTTACGTTGCAGCCGTCCTTGGTCAGCGCAACCGGGTTTTCGCCCTCGTAGACGGGCTGCCAGCCGAACTGCTCCGCCAATCCTTCCAGCAGGGCGCGAATGCCGCGCGGCCCGTCATAGGGGCAGGGCCGCAGGTCCTCGCGGGTGAAGGCGAATTTCTCGTGCTCGGTTCCGATCCGCCAATCGGCCGGGGGCTTGCAGCCGGCCTCCATATGGGCGATCAGCACGTCCTTCCCGGTGATCGGGTGGCCCGGGGATTGCGGTGGCGCGGACATAGGGCGAACGGACCTCTCTTGGCGCTGGGCTGGTCTTGGGGTCGGGTTGGACCGATCCTGAGATAAGCAGCTAGAGGACCCGTTGCTATGACTTTCTATCGCGGCGGCCTTTTTGCCCCGTCCCCCAGCAGCGCCTGCCAACAGGCGAGCGCGGCCAGCGCCGCGGTGTCGGCCCTGAGGATGCGCGGCCCCAAGCCGACCGTCGTAACAAAGGGCAGTCTCACAAACCCGTCAAGCTCGGATCGCGTCATTCCGCCTTCCGGACCCGTCAGAATTGCCCAGGGCGCGGCGGGCGTAACGCCATCCGGGCCGGGCGTGGCGGCATCCGCGAGCGTTTCGGCCAACGGCGCCGCCGCCCCCCGTTCGGCACAGACCAGCAGCCTGCGCTCGGCCGGCCATTCGCCCAGCAGGTCGAACAGCGGACGGGCCTCTGCTATGGCCGGGACGTCCAGGCGTTCGCACTGCTCGGCCGCCTCCCGGGCGTTGGCGGCCAGGCGCTCCAGATTGACGCGCTTGACCACCGTGTGCCGGGTGACCACGGGCTGCAGGCGGGACACGCCCAGCTCGACCGCCTTTTCGACCAGGAAGTCGAGGCGCGCCCGCTTGATCGGGGCGAACAACAGCCACAGGTCCGGCCCCGCCTCTTGGCTGCGCCGCTGCGACTCGACCAGCAACGAGGCCCAACCCTTGCCCAACCCCTCGATGCGGGCCAGCCACTCCCCGTGGCGGCCGTTGAAGACTGCGACCCGGGCGCCGCGCGACAGCCTGAGGACGCTGCGCAGGAAGTGGGCCCGGGCGTGATCCAGGCCGACGATGGCGCCCTCGGCGAGGTCCGCCTCGACGAACAGCCGCGTTTCGATCCGCTCTCTCCCGCCGGCCACGCCGCACCGCCTTGTCTTTTGCCGCAGTGCCATCAACATTAGGCCATGACCGACGCCAGGAAAACGATGGCGAGCGACATCCGGGCCGACCATTGGTCGTTGCGCCTGGCCCCACTGGCGGCCCGCCCCTATCTGCGGCTGGTCCGCTTCGACCGGCCGATCGGCACCTGGCTGCTGCTATTTCCCTGCTGGTGGAGCCTGACGCTGGCCGCGGCCGCCACGGGCGCAACCGTCGACTGGCGCCTCGCGGTTCTGTTCGCCGTCGGCGCGCTGGTCATGCGCGGCGCCGGCTGCACCTTCAACGACCTGGTGGACCGCGACTTCGACGCGCGGGTCGCGCGCACCGCGACCCGGCCGATTCCCAGCGGCCAGATCAGCCCGCGCCAGGCGGTGGTTTTCCTGGGCCTGCAACTGCTGGCCGGGCTGCTGGTGCTGCTGCAGCTGCACCCCACGGCGATCGTGCTCGGCTTCGCCGCGTTGCCGCTGATCTTCGCCTACCCCTTCATGAAACGCTTCACCTATTGGCCTCAGGCCTGGCTCGGGCTCACCTTCAACTGGGGGGCGCTGCTGGGCTGGGCGGCCATGACCGGGGCGCTGGCCTGGCCGCCGGCCCTGCTCTATGCCGCCGGCATCTGCTGGACGCTGGGCTACGACACGATCTACGCCCATCAGGACAAAGAGGACGACGCGCTCATCGGGATCAAGTCCTCGGCTCTCAAGCTTGGCGCGCGGACCCGGCCCTGGGTTGCGGTCTTCTACGGGCTCACGGTGCTGCTGCTGACGGCCGCGGGCTTGGCCGCCGGGCTCGGCTGGTTCTACCTGTCGGCGGTGGCGGCGGTGGCCGGGCAGATGGCCTGGCAGGTGGCGGGCTTGAACATCGAGTCGGCGGAAGACTGCCTCATGCGCTTCAAGTCCAACCGCCTGATCGGCTGGATCCTGCTGGCGGGGCTGCTGGCCGAGGCCGCCGTCGCGGGCCCGGGCAGCTTCGGGAGCTGATGGGGTGCCGCGAACGCGCGCCACAGACAGAAATTCAGGCGATCGGTCCCGCCCGCCGGCCGCGCCCGACCACGAGGCCTTCGTCCGGGCGAACACCGCGGTCGCGGTGCCGCCGCTCACCCCGGAGATTCGCCTGCACCTGGCCAGCGAAGTGGTGCCGCTGTGGGAGGCAAGCGAGGAGGAGCTGGCCGCCCAGGGCCTGCCGCCGCCGTTTTGGGCGTTTGCCTGGCCCGGGGGCCAGGCGCTCGCCCGCTACATCCTGGATCACCCGCAGACGGTGGCCGGACAACGGGTGCTGGACTTCGCCGCCGGGTCGGGACTCCAGGCGATCGCGGCGGCCCTGGCCGGCGCGGCGCGTATCGAGGCCGGCGAGATCGACCCCTTCGCCGGCGCCGCGATCCGGCTCAACGCGGCGCTCAACGGGGCCGCGCTCGAGGTGGTGCTCGATGACCTGGTGGGCAGAGACGATGGCCGATGGGACGTGGTGCTGGCCGGCGACGTGTTCTACGAGCGGCCGATGGCCGAACGGGTGGAGCCATGGCTGCGGCGGCTGGCGGCCCGTGGGACCCTCGTGCTGCTGGGCGATCCGGGCCGTAGCTACCTACCGCGCAAGCACCTCGAACGGCTGATCGCCTACAGTGTCAAGACGAGCCTCGACCTGGAGGATACCGACGTTCGCAACACCGTGGTCTGGCAGCTGCAGGCCTAGCGAGACTTTTTCTCGCGTGGCATCGCACCGGCCCTCACCCCCACCCGGCCACCACCTATCATACGATCCCATGGGTGGCTGGGTGGGGGTGAGGGCCGGATCCGCCGCAACGAAGAACGCTCTACCTCGGCGACATGTCCAGCGCTTCGAAATGCGGCGCCGCCGCCGCCACCGCACGGGCCTTCATTTCCGCGACAAGCGCCATCCGCCATGCCGGCTGTCGCACCGCCTCCAGGATCATCGCGTCGAGCGCCATGTCCCCCCGATGGTGGTCGCGGACCATCGCCAGCGCCTCTTCCTGGTGGCGCGCGACGTGCGGCCGCCCGTCGGCCTGCGTCGCGGCCAGGCCGATCGGTCCGCCGTCGAGATCGAGGCAGCCGTTGCGACCCAGATAGACGAAGGCCTCGACGCAGCGCTCGCCGGGGCCCGCCTCCAGCCGCAACTCGATGCCGCTCAGGCGCCCGAAAGTGTAGTTCGTCGGCCCCTCGGTTTCGTGCATGCGCGCCAACTGGCGCTCGTTCAGCCAGGTAATCGATAGGCGCACCCGCGCGCCCGGCGCGTGTTGCAGGGTCGAGGCGACGGCGCCGTACTGGGTGATGTGCGCCGAATAGACCACGTCGTAGTCCGCGAGCCAGCCGATGGTCACGGGAATCCGCGCGGCCGCGCCGAACTTGCGCCGCAACTGTGCGGGCGCGCGGTTGGAGCCGTGCGCGATGACCGGAACCCGGTCCCCATAGCCGATCCCGGTGAGCGCGCAGGCCACGCCATCGGCGAAGAGATAGGACCCGCCGGGAGCGTCATAGGGATACGACTTGGCGAGCGCCAGAATCCCCGCGTCGTCGTCCGGCAGTTTCCAGGGCACGGGAGTGTTGGGTCAGTCCGTGCAGAAAGGCGGCGCGTCGGGATCGATCCGCTCGATCCGGTAACGGGCGTGACAGTCGTCGACCGTGTGCCAAGCCCGTTTGGCCCATTCTTGCTTGGCCGTCTTGTAATCGTTGAAGGGACCGATCCATTCCTCACTTCCATCGAGCGCCTCGTGGAAGTAGGTGTCCGTATATTCACCACCAACAACCCAATACTGAGCCATTGCATTCGCGCCTTTTTCTTATGCCTCAGCTGCGACGGCCCGGCCGTTCTCAGCGGCCGTTAACAGCGCACGGCATAACCACATCACAATAGGTTAGAAAACTTAAGAAAAAAATGCGTGCGGGGACAAATTTTTGCAGAGTCGTTATTCAAAATCCGACCCGATTCGCCGCGAATACGTCACGGGTTCGAAAGACGGCTTGAAATCATCGTGTGCATTCGCCCTCCGACATGTTGATCAGCTCAAGAAAAACACGCGCGCCAATTCCGAGTCGCGCCGGCGAAAACTCCTCATGACTTGACGGCTGCCCTCGGAGGCGGCGTCAATAGGAAGTCCGGTGGCCGGCCACATGGGGGCCGCCGTTCGGCAAGGGGGGAGCCAGCGCCGTGCCCTACGATTCCCTGCGCGATTTCATCGCCCGCCTGGAGCGCGACGGGCGGTTGGTTCGCGTCGCCGCACCCGTCTCACCGGACTTGGAGGTGACCGAGATCCAGACCCGCCTGCTGGCCGAAGGCGGGCCGGCCGTGCTGTTCGAAAATCCGGTGCGCAGCGACGGCCGGTCCTATGATATGCCGCTGCTGGCCAATCTGTTCGGCACCGTCGAGCGCGTGGCCTGGGGCATGGAGCGCGAGCCTGATCAACTGCGCGAGGTGGGTGAGACCCTCGCCTTCCTACGCCAGCCGGAGCCGCCCGGCGGCTTCAAGGACGCCTGGGACAAGCTGCCGCTGGTCAAGCAGGTGCTGGCCATGCGGCCGCGCACGACCGGCGGCGCGGCGCCCTGCCAGGAAGTGGTCTTGCAAGGCGACGACATCGATCTGGCGGAGCTGCCGGTCCAGACCTGCTGGCCGGGCGAGCCGGCGCCGCTCATCACCTGGCCGCTGGTGGTCACGCGTGGTCCCGGCACGCGCCGCGAGGATGACTACAACCTGGGCATCTACCGCATGCAGGTGATCGGCCGCGACCGGACTCTGATGCGCTGGCTGAAGCACCGCGGCGGCGCCCAGCATCACCGGCGCTGGCGCGCGGAAAAGCGCGAGCCCCTGCCCGCCGCTGCCGTCATCGGCGCCGATCCCGGCACCATCATCGCGGCGGTGACGCCGGTGCCCGACACGCTGTCGGAATACCAGTTCGCCGGCCTGCTGCGCGGCAAGCGCGTCGAGCTGGTCGACTGCAAGACCGTGCCGCTCAAGGTCCCCGCGACGGCGGAGATCGTGCTGGAGGGCCTGGTCTCGCTCGACGAGTTTCAGGACGAGGGCCCCTACGGCGACCACACGGGCTATTACAACGCCGTCGAACCCTTCCCGGTGTTCCAGATCACGGCCATCACCCGGCGGCGCTCGCCCATCTACCTCTCCACCTACACCGGGCGGCCGCCCGACGAGCCGTCGATCCTGGGCGAGGCCCTGAACGAGGTCTTCGTGCCGCTGTTCCAGCAGCAGTTTCCGGAGATCGTCGATTTCTGGCTGCCGCCGGAGGGCTGCTCCTACCGGATCGCGGTGGTCTCGATCAAGAAGGCCTATCCGGGCCACGCCAAGCGCATCATGCTGGGCGTCTGGTCGTACCTGCGGCAGTTCACCTACACCAAGTGGGTGATCGTGGTGGACGACGACATCAACGCGCGCGACTGGAAGGACGTCATGTGGGCGGTCTCGACCCGCATGGACCCGGCCCGTGACATCACCGTGATCGAGAACACGCCGATCGACTACCTGGACTTCGCGGCGCCGGAATCGGGCCTCGGCTCCAAGATCGGCCTCGACGCCACCGACAAGTGGCCGCCCGAGACCAAGCGCGACTGGGGCACCAAGATCCGCATGTCCGACGAGGTGATCGAGACGGTCACCCGCAAATGGCCGGATCTGGGCCTGCCCGGCAGCGGCAAGCCGATTTGGAAGTGACGCCGTACGGCGCGGTGGTGCCCATTGATCGGCCCTAGGCTGTCTCTTCGACAGCGGTGCTTTCTGAGGCCGCCGCCAGGCGCTATAT
>JAZFZX010000015.1:0-4724 GCA_036444135.1 Kiloniellales bacterium
CCGTGGGCCGCCTCGCCGCCCAGCGCCTTCTGCCACGACCAGGTGACCACATCGAGGCTGTCCCAGGGAAGGTCCATGGCGAAAACGGCCGAGGTGGCGTCGCAAATGGTCAGCCCGCGCCGGTCGGGGACGATCCAGTCGCCGTTCGGCACGCGGACGCCCGAGGTGGTGCCGTTCCAGGTGAAGACCAGGTCGCGGCCGGGGTCCACCTGCGCCAAATCGGGCAGCCCGCCATAGTCCGTCTCGAACACCCGCGCGTCGTCGAGCTCGAGGTGCCGCACCACGTCGGTCACCCAGGTTTTGCCGAAATTCTCCCAGGCCAGCAGATCGACGCCGATCGCGCCCAGCAGGGACCATAGCGCGATTTCCACCGCGCCCGTGTCCGAGGCCGGCACGATGCCCAGACGATAATCCTCGGGTATCCCCAGTACCTCGCGCGAGCGGTCGATGACCTCCGCCAGCTTGGCCTTGCCGTCGGCTGCGCGGTGCGAACGCCCGGTCAGCGCACCCGAGAGGCCCGCATGGGTCCAACCGGGGCGCTTGGCGCAGGGCCCGGATGAGAAATGCGGGTTGCGCGGCCGGACCGTCGGCCTTTCTGGATCCGATGCCGTCACGAAACGGTTCTTTCGCAAGTGCGAAGACAGCGATCGTCTTATGCTTGGGCGGTCGCCTGGGCCGATATTATGCGCCATGTTGCAGTGCGTCAACACGGGTCGCCCGGGCCGGGGCCTGTCTGCGACCCTTGATCCCGTGGGCGATCGGCCCTTCGCGGTTGTCGTGCCTCCTGTCCCGGTGGGCTGGCCGCCTTAATCCGGCGTCCCTGCCGGCGCCGGGCGGCGCCGCAGGATATGCGTGCAGGCGAGGGTCATGACAATCTCGCCGTCCTGATTGGTGACCGTGTAGGCCAGGGTCGCATAGCCGCGGTCAGACCTGGACTCGGACGCCCGCAGGTCGCGCACCTCGACCTCGGTCTGGATGCTGTCGCCGGGGCGCACGGGACGGTGCCAACGCAGCTTGTCGATGCCCGGCGAGCCCATGGAGCAGGCCGCGATGGCGCCCTGGTCGTAGAACAGACGAAAGGCCAGCGCCAGGGTTTGAAAGCCGCTGGCGATCAACCCGCCGAACGGCGAGTCGACGGCGGCTTGCCTGTCGATGTGGAAAGGCTGCGGATCGTAGCTGTGGGCGAACTCCGTAATCAGGTCTTCGGTGAACGTCGCGCTTCGGCTGACGAAGCGTTCGCCCACCGCAAAATCCTCGAAAGTGCGTTCGGCCACGTTTGCCCTCCCCGATCCCTTCAGCCCATTGGCCGACTCTACCCCTGTGCGCCGGCAGCCGCGAGGTCGAGCTGCATGTAAATGAGCTCCGGGTGCGGTTCGGCGACCCGCGCGGTCACGTCGCGGAACCCAAAGCTGGCGTACAGCACGCGCGCCTCAGCCATGCGATGCAGGGTGTCGAGCCGCATCCGGCGGTAGCCCGCCGCCCGCGCCGCCGCCAGGGTCTGCTCCGCCAGGCGCCGGCCCAGGCCAAGGCCGCGGTAGTCCGGCCGGATCCACAGGCGCTTCATTTCACAGACGCCCTCCGCGCGGCCCTCGGCGCCGAAGGGCCTGAGCCCCACGACGCCCGCATCCACGCCGTCGACCCGGGCGAACCAGAGGCCGCCGCCAGGCGGCGCGTAGCCGCCGGGCAGGCCGGCGAGTTCCGCATCGAAACCCTGGAAGCAGAGGTCGATGTCGAGCCAGGCCGCGTATTCCAGGAACAGCGCCCGCGCCAGCGGCACCTTCGCCGGCCAGCGTGCCGCCTCGATGGTGCCTTGCAAGACCTGACCCTCGGCGCTCATTCAGTAGGGCTCGCCCTTCTTGTTGGTGAAAACGCGGCCATCCGGCCCGCTCTTGGCCATGAGATCGATATCGGGATAGCGCGCTTCGTCCTGCGGCCGGCGGTCGCCGATCTCGAGGTAGGTGGCGGCAGTTTCGCCGCGATTGACCAGGTGGTGGCCGTTCTCGGCCCCGGCCGGAAAGCCGGCGGCCAGGCCGGGACTGAGCGCGGTCTCGCCTTCGTCGGTGACGAGCGCCAGGTCGCCC
Organism: Kiloniellales bacterium; assembly: GCA_036444135.1. Taxonomy (GTDB): domain Bacteria; phylum Pseudomonadota; class Alphaproteobacteria; order Kiloniellales; family JAKSDN01; genus JAZFZX01. Next base: position 2,082 of record JAZFZX010000015.1, read on the forward strand.
TCCAAGACCAGGAGGAATTCGTCCTCGTGGCTGTGCCAGTGGCGTTGCGACGACCAGGCGCCCGGCTCCAGCCGCACCAGATTGACGCCGAAGTCCGTGAGCCCCAGCGGGTCGCCGAGGGCCTGCTTGACCCGCCCTTCCACCGGCTCACGAAACGGCGCCGGATAGGACGAGCCCCGCCGCGGCGTCACGCTCATGGGGTCCAGCGCCGGCAGCTTCAGGGCCCTGGTCATGCGGCGCGTCCCTTAGCGATCGGCCATTGGCGCGACGGGGCCGCCGCGTGGCGGGCGGTTGAGCGTGATCGCCTCATCAATAGGGCTCGCCTTGCTTGTTGGTGAAAACGCGGCCGCCCGGCCCGCTCTCGGCCATGAGATCGATGTCGGGATAGCGCACCACGTCCTGGGGCCGCCGGCTTCCCACCTCCAGATAGGTGACGGAGGCGTCGCTGTGGTTGATCAGATGGTGGCCGTCCTCGACGCCGGCCGGAAAACCGGCAGCCATCCCGGCCTCCAGCACCTGCTCTCCGGCACTGGTGACCAGCGTCAGCTCGCCGTCCAGCACGAAGACGAACTCGTCCTCGTGGCTGTGCCAATGGCGCGGCGACGACCAGTCGCCCGGCCCCAGGTCCACCAAATTGACGCCGAAGTTCGTGAGGCCCAGCGCATCGCCCAGCGCGCGCTTGACCCGGCCGGCCAGCGGGCCGGTGAAGGGATGCTGATAGACCGAACCCTTGCGGGGTGGCACGGTCCCGGGGTCCAGCATCGGCGGACAGCGGCGTTCGGGCATGGGGCAGCTTCCTGACACCCTGGATCTCTCCGTGATAACGGAATGCACCGAGGTTGCAACAGGCTTGCACGGTTCTCATGGCCCTACACCGTGATGCGGCCCACCAGATAGGGCACGCAGCGCCCGGAGATTAGCGCCCGCTCGCCCCGGTCCTCGACCCACAAGTCGCCGCCCCGCTTCGATATCTGGCGCGCCGTCAGCCGTGTCTTGTCCAGGCGGCGGGACCAGTAGGGCGTCAACCGGCAATGGGCGGACCCGGTGACGGGGTCTTCCGGTATGCCCACGTGGGGCGCGAAATAGCGCGACACGAAGTCGCACTCCTCGCCCGGGGCGGTGATGATCAAGCCGTCGCCCGGCAGCGCGGTGACGGCGTTCAGGTCCGGATCGGCCGTCCGCACGGCGGCCTCGTCGGTCAGCAGCGCCAGGAACATCTTCTCCTGAAGAACCTCCAAGGGGCGGCTGCCGATGGCCTCGGCGACGCCGGCGGCAACATCGGGCGCGACAGGCGCGGGCAGATAGGCCGGGAAATCCAAGGTATAGAGGTCTTCCTCGCGGGTTACGTCGAGCGCCCCGCTGGCGGTGTGGAAGCGGACCTTGTCCCGGCCCGGCTCCAGATACCTGTCGATGACGTAGGCGCCGGCCAGAGTGGCGTGGCCGCAAAGGTCGACCTCGGCCGCCGGTGTGAACCACCGTAGGTCGTAATCGCCATCCTGCCGATGCACGAAGAACGCCGTTTCCGCCAAATTGTTCTCGCTGCCGATGCCTTGCAGCACCTCGTCGGGCAGCCAGTCCTCCAGTGGGCAAACCGCCGCCGGGTTGCCGGCAAACACCCGCGAAGCAAAGGCGTCGATCTGGTAGATGGGAATTTCGCTGGCCATGGGTTGGTTCCTCCCCGAAATTGCGATGCGTTGGCCGATGTTAACGCCGTGCCGCGGCCCTGCCCTCACTTTGCGCCAAAGCGACCCCCGCGACCATCACCAGGCCGGCAAGCAGCAACGGCCAGGTCAAGGCCTCGCCCAGTACAATCACGGCCAACAGTAACGCGAGAAAGGGTTGCACGAACTGGACGAGGCCGGTGCGGCCGATGTCACCCTGAGCCAGCGCCCAATACCACGCCGAATAGGCGGCGATGGAGGCCAAGACCCCCAGGTAGGCGACGGATCCCCAGGCGACGGCGCTCAGGCCGGATAGTGCGTCTGCGAGATTCAAGAACGGGAGCAGCGGCACCAGAACCAGACCGCCGAGCCCCAGGCCCCAGAATGTGACCGCGAAGGTCCCGGCCTCGCGCGCGGCACGGGCGCCCGCCACGTAGCCCGCCGAGGCGCCGAGACACGACAGTAGCACCAGGAGATCGCCATCTAGGCTGGCGCCCGGCGTGGCGAGGCCAAAGCGCCGGTCGATCAGCAGTAGGGTTCCAGCGAGCGCAATCGCTGCGCCGAGCCACCAGCGCCGGCCCGGTAAGCGGCGGTCCCAGGCGGCCGCGATCAGGCCCGTGAAGATTGGCAAAACGGCCATCGCCAAGGCACCATGGCCCGCACTCGTGCGTTCCAGGCCCAGGCTGAATACCAGCGGAAAGACCACGAAGCCGCCCAGCGCCGAGACGGCAAGCAGGCGACGGGCTTCGGCCGAGGCTGGGAAGGCAAGCCGCCGCGCGAACAGGATGGGCACCGCCACCACCGCACCGACGAGGGTCCGCAAGACACCGACAACGACAGGGTCCAGCTCACCGACAGCCAGTTTGGTGACGGCCGGCGTGCCCGCCCAAAGAATGACGGCGGCCAATGCCGCCGAGAAGACCGCGAAGCGGCCCGCGGCCGGTAGACCGGCGGTTTTCACCGCCGGCCCGCCGGCCGTCCG
>JAZFZX010000016.1:0-2760 GCA_036444135.1 Kiloniellales bacterium
ATTGATGTGTCCCTGGCCGTCGACCCCATATACTGACGGACGGAACCCGTCATCCAAATTGGCGGTGACAGCGGATTGTTCATGAGCGACATCGTCAACGAGAAGGAACGCGCGAAGATGTCGAGGCTCACACGCTTTACCCTGGCCGTTTTGCTCGCCGGGACCGTTAGCGCCTGCGCCCAGGGCACGATGGTTCGGAACGCGACCATTGTCTCCTATCGACCCTCGATGCTGAACTACGCGGCCGGCCAGGGCGCGATGAAGACAGAGATCATCGGCAATCCCTTCGTTGGCTCCAAGGACGAGCTCGACCGGGTTGTCACGAGCAGCATGACGGGCGCCCACTTCGGCCCGCGCTTGGCCTTTGCGACGTCCGTCTCGCCACAGAACAAGTCGCCCTACCGCGTGGTGATGATCTTCAATCCCACGAGCGGCTATGAGACCGGCCGGCTCTGCAGCGGCCCGGAGGAATTGTCGGGAGCGCCGTCGAAGCCGGTCAGGGTCGCGGCCGCATTCTGCTCCGCCGATCGGCCCGCCACCTACACGGCCGGGTCGGTCTCGGGCGTGGACGCGCCGACCGACCCCGCTTTTCGCGAATTGATCCGGCAGATCACGATCGTCCTGTTCCCGCTGCAGGATCCGACCCGCGGCGACGACGAGCGGGAGAAGCTACCCTTCTGACGTGCGGCACCGAGGGGCGGTTGGCGCCCGCAGCGCCCGGCGCGTCGGCCCGACCGTCCTCGGGTGGCAGGGGTGCGACGGGCCGGGCTATCTTCGTTGGCGCGATCCGGTCCGCCCCGGCTGGGCGGACCGGATCGCGCCGGTTGCCCGGAGGGGCATTCGGGCCGACCTGGGCGCCGCATTCGAGGCCCTCGGCCAAACGCGACGCCAAGGCGGTTTCGCCCGGGTCGCGCCCGCCCCTGTCCTCGTTCATTATGACCCGACCCGCCACTGGCGAGACGTGACAGCCTGACGCCCGCATTCGGCCCCACTCAGACGCTCAGGTTGAAGGCCACCGAGATCCGGTCGCCATCGCCGTGATAGGGCCGCACCCCATGCTGCACCCAGCTCGGGAACATGACCATCCTGCCGGCCCGCGGTTGCAGCATCTCCCTCGCCCCCAATGCTTGGCCGCCTGGCACGGCGAAGGCGAGCAGCGGTGCGTACATGACCGGTGCCACGCCCCGGGGATCCTGGATCTCGAGCTGACCGCCGAGGGAAGGGTCCGCCCCTGCGCCGCCGTCATCGACGTAATAGACGCCGGACCAATAGGCACCCGGATGGGTGTGGAATTCGTTGCCGTGGCCCTTGCGGTTGACGTTGGCCCAGCAGTTTATCTTCCATTCGACTCGCGCCGGCCGGCCCTGGCGGTCGGTGGTGAGCCGGTTGGCCAAGGCTTCGCCCGCCTTGAGGACGGCTTGCAAGGCCGGCCCGCCCCAGTCGATGAAGTCCCAGGTCGACTGCCAGCCGCCCAAGTTGCTGTGCTGGGTCGAGGCCTGGGCTGCCTCGCGTTCCAGGATGAGACGTTTCAGTGCGGCGTTGATTCGGTCCGCCTCGGGCAGTTGCGCGGTCGCAACCGGCGTCGGAAACAGGGGAGCGACCTGGATTTCGAGCTTGCCAAGGTCCTGTCGCGGTTCCGGCTGTTCCGAGACAACCGAGCCGCTCTCTCTTTGTCGCGCCATGTCCAGCCCATGTTCCGCGGTGTGCCGGGTCATCATACCCTTGCGATGCCCGGCAGCAACCGCCCGCCCGGCCTTGGGCTTTATGGCCTCGACCTGAAAGTCGGGCGCGAAGGTCAAGACAATCGCGTCCAGGGATTCCAAATCCGCCAGCCACTTTCGGAGGCGTTCATGGGCGTGCTCTATCTCGCCGGTCACTTCCACGCGGCGCTTGATGGGCCCGAAAGCAACGTAATCCGTCATGCCGCAAGTGCATGGAAAAGCGCGAATTTTCTTGCGGGGATTTTAGGTGCGTTTGCGACTGAATGCCGTGGAACCTTGCCACAGAGCCGGGAACGAAGTCTTGGCCAATCCCTCCACTGCGCACACCCGCGGGGGCGAAGTCGTGCGCTAGAACACGTCGTCGCGGGAGACGATCAGGCCCATCTGGCCCCCCATGACGAAGAGGACGGCCCGAGCAGAGCCGCGACCATGCCCCGACTAAAGTTGGGCATCTAGAACGAACCCGCGGTCGTTGCCGTTCCTCTCGCCCTTGCGGGCTATGGCCTGGTATTGGTCCAGGGCGTGCAGCATGCGCTCGGCGAAGGCGCTGGCCGGCAATGTCGCTTCCATGGTACGTGGGTCGAGCAGGCGCGCGTCGGGTGCTCGGGCTTGGATTGCGACCAGCATACCGGGGTTGTCCCGCTGCGGATCGGACCTCGGTTCGGACCAGGACCGGACGTTCCGGTGTAAATTTTGGGTTGCCGTGCCCACCCTTGTTTCTGCCATCGCCGGTGGCTTCTGCATCGCCACAGCCGGACTGACGGGCTGCGCGGCGTCGGCCGCGGCGTGGTTTGTCTGGCGCGCGGCGCTTTGCTGGCGCCCGGCCTTCGGCAGTGCCGGACCACCAGAGATTCCTGCGTGCGCGGGGTTGGTGGTGGCAAGCGTGGCCCGCGCGAGCTGCTCGGATTGCCGCAGGTCGCGGGCGAACGCGTCGAGCGCGAGTTGGCCCGTGAGGTTCTCCGAGGAACCCAAATAGTCGCCAGCCTTCTGCGCCGTCGCGGCCGTTGCCGTCGCGGTGGCCAGCGCTCGTGAGTCCTGT
>JAZFZX010000017.1:0-2354 GCA_036444135.1 Kiloniellales bacterium
GCTTGACCAGGTCGGGCAGCGGGATCCCGGCTACCGTGGAATAGCGCGGCACCGGCACCATGGTATCCCCGTGGCCGCCCAGCACGAAGGCGGTGACGTCTTCGACCGACACGTCCAGCTCCTCGGCGATGAAGTGCCGGAAGCGCCCGGAATCGAGCACGTCCGCCATGCCGACCACCATGTTGGCCGGCAGTCCGCTGGCCTGCTGCAGGACCCAGACCATGGCGTCCAGCGGATTGGTGATGCAGATGACGAAAGCCTTCGGACAGTGACGCTTGATGCCGGTGGCCACCGACTTCACGACATTGCTGTTGATCTCCAGCAGGTCGTCGCGGCTCATACCGGGCTTGCGCGGCACGCCGGCGGTCACGATGACCACGTCCGCGCCTTTGATCGGCCGGTAGTCGTTGGCGCCCAGCAGCTTGGCGTCGAAGCCCTCGATCGGGCCGGACTGGGCGATGTCGAGCGCCTTGCCTTGCGGCACGCCCTCGACGATGTCGAACAGCACGATGTCACCGAGCTGCTTCAACCCGGCAAGCAGTGCCAAGGTGCCGCCGATGTTGCCGGCACCAACCAAAGCGATTTTGTTACGAGCCATGTCCAGACGTCCCGATCGGATATCGGCTCGGGGCGAGGACCCCCCGCGCGCCTTCCCTGTCGTTCCCGTATCCTCGAAGTTTAACACTACCGAGAGCAGCAGCGGAAATCGAGCAAGAAAGCCCGGCTTGCCGCCGCGCATCGGCGCGCGGCGCGCGGGGACGTTATTCGATATGCGCCAGGGCCAGATATTCCGGCGTGCGCATCTCCTGCATCCGGCTGACGGTGCGCTGGAATTCGAAGGTGGCGTCGCCGTCCGGATAGATCTGTTCCGGCGGCGCGTCGGCAGCCACCAGCAGGTTGACCTTGTGTTCGTAAAGCGCGTCGATCAGGAGCATGAAGCGCCGCGCCTCGTCGCGGCGCTCGGGGTTGAGCCGGGGCACCCCGTCGAGCACCACCGTGTGATAGTTGCGGGCGACCGCCAGATAGTCGGTGGCGGCCAAGGGTTGCTCGCAGAGATCTGCGAAGACGAAGCGCGCCACGCCGCGGGCCGCGAGCGGCACCGGCAGTTCCCGTCCCTTCACGGTCAACGCCTCGGGCGCCGGTGTCGCGCCATCGGTGAGCTCGGCGAAGATCTGGTCGAGCGCCGCGCTCGCCCGGGGCCCGAGCGGTGCATGAAAGGCCGAGACGTCCAACAGGTGACGACGCCGGTAATCGCGCCCCGAATCCAATTGCAGCAGGTCGAGGCGCTCCTGCAACAGCGCGATGAACGGCTGGAAACGCTCGCGCTGCAGCCCGCCGGTATAGAGATCGTCGGGCGGCCAGTTGGAGGTGGCGACCATGACCACTCCGTGATCGAACAGGGATTCGAACAACCGCCCCAGAATCATGGCGTCTGCGATGTTGACCACGTGAAACTCGTCGAAACACAACAGCCAGGCCTGCTCGGCGAGCGCGCCGCCCAGTTCCGGCAGGGGATCGGCCTTGGTGCCCTTGGTCTTCTTGCGCCAGTCGTGAAGACGGTCGTGGACCTCGGCCATGAAGGCGTGGAAGTGCACCCGGCGCTTGGCCGCGACCGGGGCCTGTTGGAAAAACAGGTCCATCAGCATGGATTTGCCGGTGCCGACGCCGCCATAGAGATAGAGCCCTTGCGGCGGTTCGACGCGGCGCCGGGCCAGGCCGAGGCGCGATTTCCAGCCGCTGCGCCCGCTCTCGGGATCGTAGTGGCGGAGCGCGTTGTGGACGCTCTGCAGCTTCTCGACGGCGAGTTCCTGGCCCGCGTCGGGCTCCAGTTCGCCCGCGCGCCTCTGCTCCCGGTAGGCGAAGAGAGGTCCGTCGCTCATCTGGCCCCGTCCCGCATGGACATCCGTCCGCTCAGCGCCCGCCGGCCACGCGCAGGACCGCCCCGGTGGTGAAGGAAGCCGCCGGCGACAACAGCCAGAGGATCGGCTCGGCGATCTCTTCCGGCTCGGCGGCGCGCCCGATCGGCTCCTTGGGCGCCTCCTCCTCGATCCGGTTGGGCATGCCCGAGGCCGCATGCATGCCGGTCTTGACGAAGCCCGGCGCCACCGCGTTGACGCGGATGCCTTCCTGGGCGACCTCCTTGGCCAGGCCCAGGGTAAAGCCGTTCACGCCAGCCTTGGCGCCGGCATACCAGACATAGGCGCCGGGGCTGCCGATCGTCGCCGCGCCCGAGGACAGGTTGACGATGGCGCCGCCCGCGCCGCCGTTGCGGGTCGACATGCGCCGCACCGCCTCGCGGCAGCACCAGACGGTGCCCAGATAGTTGACCTCGACGACCCGCCGGATGGTCTCGC
>JAZFZX010000018.1:0-2519 GCA_036444135.1 Kiloniellales bacterium
AGGCGCTTGGTGTAGTAGTTGTAGTCGGTGGCACGGTCGCCGGCCATGTACCAGATGGCATTGACCGTGCGGTGCAGACAGGACAGGCCGAGGCCCGCGTGCTGCGGCATGGCCAGGAAGGCCAGGCTGCGGCGCACCGCCTCGCGATGCGGCTCCAGCGCCTCCAGGCGCAGCCGCACGCCAGCGGCAACCTTGTCGCGCACCTTCATGGACGCGAGATCTTTTTTTTCGAGGCGCGCCAGCATGCGGCCGTCGGCCCAGCCGCTGAACAGCGAGACCGCCTCGGCCGGACCACCGGGGATGGCATTGAGGGCCTCGGCCGCGGTCAGGCCGGCGTCCTCGGCACCCGCCCTGAGCGCCGCTTCGCTCCAGCCTTCGAACGGCACGTGCGGCAGCGTAGCCAGCAGCAGCGTCTCGCGGGTCTTGTCGAGGCTCATGGCACCAATGTCCTAGACTTCTGCCTTAGACTTCCACCGGCGCACGGCGCGCCTGGCGCTCGAGTTCCGCGGCGAAGGTCAGGCGGCGCATGTCGGTCATGCGCTGTGGATAGAGGATGCCGTCCAGATGGTCGCACTCGTGCTGCACCACCCGGGCGTGGAAGCCGTGGGCCTCCCGTTCCAGGATGGAACCGTCGAGCGCGAGGCCGCGATAGCGGATGGCCGCCGCGCGCGGCACCTCGCCCATCAGGTCGGGCAGGGACAAGCACGCCTCCATGCCCAGGACGGGCGTCGGATCGAGGATTTCGATCTCCGGGTTGATCAGGACGGTGAGCAGCACCGCGCGCCCGCCGTCATCGCCAGCAGCGCCATCGGGCGTGCCATCGACCCCATTGGGGTCGTTTTCGCGCGCCGCCCGCGTGGCCTCCACGTAGAAGAGGACGACGCGCAGGGGCACGTGAACCTGCGGCGCGGCCAAACCGGTGCCGCCGGCATATTCCATGGTCTCCAGCATGTTGGCGACCAGCTGGCGAATCTCCGGCGCCGTCGGGTCGGCCACTTCGGCGGCCCGCTGGGCCAGGACCGGATTGCCCATGCGGGCGATGTCGAGAACGGCCATGGCGCTTACTATGGCCCGCCGGAACAGCCCGGTAAAGCGCCCGGCGGACGCCGCCCGCCGCCCCGGCCGCAGGGCGATGCAAGCGAAAATTTGTGACGAATTCGCCGCAACCAAACCTTCCCAAAGCCAATGCCCTGTGATAGATAGGCGCCACCATCGTTGCGGCTTGGCCTCAACGAAGAGGGTTTTGTGACCTTGTAACAGGCCCGAATGGGCCCGAATTGACGACCGAAATGGAGGTCTGACCTAACGTGCAAGTCCACGTCCGCGACAACAACGTCGACCAGGCCCTCCGCGCCCTGAAGAAGAAGATGCAGCGCGAGGGTATCTTCCGGGAAATGAAACTCCGTCGCCATTTCGAAAAGCCCTCCCAGCGCCGCAAGCGCGAGCGCGCGGAGGCGGTGCGGCGCTACCGCAAGTTGTTGCGCAAGCGCATGGACCGCGAGGGCTACTAGACTCCGGGTCCCGACGGGCGCACGCCAGCGCCCGCGACGTCAATCCACATCATCCCAGGACGAACGCAACGGGCCGCCCCGAACGGGGACGGCCCGAAAAGCATGCCCATGTGACTTGTCTGCTGTGGCGGTCTACTGCCCCAACGCCTTGATGATGGCCTCGCACATTTTCTTGGCGTCGCTCAGCAGCATGCGGGTCTTGTCCATGTAGAACAGAGGGTTGTCGATGCCGGCGTAGCCCGAGCCCATGGAGCGCTTGACGACGAAGACGTTCTGGGCGTCGTCCACGTTGAGCACCGGCATGCCGTAGATCGGCGAGGTCTTGTCGGTCTTGGCCGCCGGATTGGTCACGTCGTTGGCGCCGATCACGAATGCCACCTCGGCGGACGCGAAATCGCGGTTGATCTCGTCCATCTCGAAGACTTCGTCGTAGGGCACGTTGGCTTCGGCCAGCAGCACGTTCATGTGTCCCGGCATACGCCCGGCGACCGGATGGATGGCGTAGATGACCTCGACACCCTCGGCTTTCAGCAGGTCCGCCATCTCCCTGAGCGCGTGCTGGGCCTGCGCCACGGCAAAGCCGTAGCCGGGCACGATGATCACCTTTTCGGCGTTGCGCATCAGGAAGGCCGCGTCCTCGGCCGAGCCGGGGTAATGGATCTTGTCGCCCTCGTCGCCGGCGGCGGCCGCCGTCTCGCCGCCGAAGCCGCCGAGGATCACCGAGACGAACGAGCGATTCATCCCCTTGCACATGATGTAGCTGAGGATCGCGCCCGACGAGCCGACCAGCGAACCGGCGATGATCAGCAGGTTGTTCTCGAGCGTGAACCCGATGCCGGCGGCGGCCCAGCCGGAGTAGGAGTTGAGCATGGAGATCACCACCGGCATGTCCGCGCCGCCGATCGGGATGATGATCAGCACGCCCAGGGCCAGCGTGACCAGCACGATCAGCCAGAAGGCCACACCCGATTCGTTGGAGCAGAGCCATACGATCAGCAGCACCGTGAA
>JAZFZX010000019.1:0-7431 GCA_036444135.1 Kiloniellales bacterium
TTCGAGATGGATATGGAAAGCCGCACGGCAAAATGCGTCGCCTACGGTATTTGCGAATCCTTCGGCGAGCCGATCATCGGGGTGGCCGGCAATCAGCATCGCGCACAGATCCATTTGCCCAACGGCATTGAATACCGGGTCGCGGAGATCGGGCGCGGGCGCTGCCGGGTTGAGGGCAAGGTCGCGATGGACCTCAGCGACGGCTATGCCCAGTTCACCGAGCTGCATCTGAACCAGGACGGGGTCATGGGATAATACCAACGGTCCTGGATATTGCCCCATTTCATGGGCACTAAATCGGTTCGTCCGGGCAGGCGCGGCCTGGAAAGGAAACGGCCCGGGCAAATACCCGGGCCGTTTCGTTGTGCCGAACCGCGGTCTCAGTGCTTTTCGAGCACGCTGCGGATCTTGGTGAACAGCTCGTCCAAGTGCTTGTCCTCGCAGATCAGCGGCGGCGAGATGAGCAGCGCATCGCCCGTCATCTTGATGATGAGCCCCGCATCGAACAGCTGCTGAATGAGCTCGTAGCCGCGCACGCCAGGGCGCTCCTTCGGCGCGATGTCGAGGGTGCCGAACATGCCGTAACCGCGGATGTCGGTGACCACCGGAAGGTCCTTGAGCGTGAACAGCGCTTCCAGAAACTTCGGACTCATGGCGGCCGCACGTTCGACCAGCTGTTCCTGCTCGAAGATGTCGCGGGTCGCAAGCCCGGCCGCCGAGGCGACGGGACAACCCGAGTAGGTGTAGCCGTGGAACAGCTCGACCGTCATCTCCGGCGAGGCGTCGGTAATCGTGTCATAGATCTTCTGGCTGCACGCCACGGCGCCCATGGGCACCACGCCGTTCGTCAGCGCCTTGGCCATGGTTATCATGTCGGGCGTCACGCCAAAGCTGTCGGCGCCGAACTGCTTGCCGGTGCGTCCGAACCCACAGATCACCTCATCGAAGATGAGCAGGATGTGGTAGCGGTCGCAGATCTCTCGCAGGCGATCGAGATAGCCCTTCGGCGGCACCAGGCAACCGACCGAGCCGGCGATCGGCTCGACGATGCAGGCCGCGATCGTGTTGTCGCCGTGAAGGTCGACCAGACGCTGCAGGTCGTCGGCCAGTTCGGCGCCATGCTCGGGCTGGCCGGGCGTGTACTTGTTCTCCTCCAGCCAGGTGTGGCGAATGTGCGCGCAGCCGGGCAGCGCCAGCCCGAAAGCCTTCTTGTTGGGCAACATGCCGGCGACGGAGAGGCCACCGAAATTGACGCCGTGATAGGCCCTCTCACGGCCGATCAACCTTTGGCGCTGTCCCTCGCCCCGGGCCCCGTGATAGGCGAAGGCGATCTTGAGCGCCGAATCCACGGATTCGGATCCGGAATTGGTGAAGAAGACGTAGTTGAGGTCGCCCGGCGTTATGGCTGCAATCCGCCGCGCAAACTCGAAGGACAGTGGATGTCCGTACTGGAACGGCGGTACGTAGTCCAATTCCAGCAACGTCTTCTGCGCCGCTTCGGCGATTTCTTTACGTCCGTGGCCGGCACCGACGCAGAACAGGCCGGAGGAGCCGTCCAGGATCTGATCGCCACGGTCGGTCCAGTAGTACATGCCCTCTGCCCGCGCGACCATGCGGGGCTGCGTCTTGAAGTGCCGATTCGCGGTGAACGGCATCCAGTAAGGCTCGAGGGAATTTGCGGTTGGCATGACCCAGTTCATGAGCCGATCACTCCAGTTTCGAATGCTTAGCCATCAGGTTACGAGGGGGCGAAGGTTGTGCGTTAGGCCCAGTTGGTCAGGACCGGTGGGGCCAAGGCCCGCACGCCCATGGGAGCCATCTAGAACCCCAAGGCTTCCTCGGGGGCGACATAGGGCAGGCCGTGCGCATCGGCGACGGCCTTGTAGGTCACCTTGCCAAGGGCCACGTTCAGGCCGTTTTTCAGGTGGGGGTGGTCGGCAAACGCCTGGCGGGCCCCCTTGTTCGCGAGCGCCAAACCGAACGGCAACGTGGCGTTGTTGAGCGCGAAGGTCGAGGTGCGCGCCACGGCCCCCGGCATGTTGGTCACGCAGTAGTGCACGCACCCTTCCTCCACGTAGGTGGGCTCGCTGTGCGTGGTCGGCCGCGAGGTCTCGAAACAGCCGCCCTGATCGATAGCAATGTCCACCAGGACAGAGCCGGGGCGCATCTTGCGAACCATCTCGCGGGTGACCAGTTTGGGTGCGGCCATGCCGGGCAGAAGCACCGCGCCGATCACCAGGTCCGCGCCGGTCACGTGGGTCTCGATGGCGTCCACCGTCGAGTAGATGGTGTTGAGCATCGGCCCGAACTGAAGGTCCAGCTCATACAGGCGGCCGAGCGACTTGTCGATCACCGTCACGGAAGCCTCCATGCCCATGGCCATGCGCGCGGCATTGGTGCCGGAGACGCCGCCGCCGATGATGACGACCTTGGCCGCAGCCACCCCCGGGACGCCGCCCAGCAGCATGCCCGAGCCACCCGATTCCTTCTCCAGGCAGTGCGCGCCCACCTGCACCGACATGCGGCCCGCAACCTCGCTCATCGGCGCCAGCAAGGGCAGTCCGCCGCGGTCGTCGGTCACCGTCTCGTAAGCGACGGCGATGCAACCGGACTCGATCAAGCCTCTGGTCTGGGGCTCGTCCGGCGCCAGGTGCAGGTAAGTATAGAGAAGCTGGCCCTCGCGCAGCAGCGTGTATTCGCTGGGTTGCGGTTCCTTGACTTTGACGATCATGTCGGCCGCAGCAAAGACCTCCTCCGGCGAACCGACGATCTCGGCGCCGACGGCGCGGTAGGCGTCATCGTCGATGCCGATTCCAGCGCCGGCGTTGGTCTCGATCATGACCTGGTGGCCGTGGTGCATGAGTTCGCGCACCGAACCCGGCACCAGACCCACGCGGTACTCGTGCACTTTGAGCTCTTTGGGAACACCGATCAGCATAGGTTCTGACTCCAGTTCAGCCCGGGTTTCAAGGATGCCCCGTAGTTGGTTCTCCGTGATGGACGGCAGCGCCGGCCGCGTGATTGTGCCAGACAACGCGGGCGGACCCGAACAACAGATGGGACCGGCGCCGAATTCGCCCGGCACCGATCACCGTCCGCCCCCTATCTAGAAGCTAACCTAGACCCGAACGAGGCACGGTTCCAGAGCCAAATCCGTGCAATTCGTAAGGCCAGATTCGCATCTTAAGGCCGGCCTGGTTCAGCGCCGGATGGGCGTATTCTCAGACCTTCACCCGTTCGCCCTTGGGGTCGTAAAGCGGTCGCAGGCTGGCCTGCGCCGGGACGCGCTCGCAGGCGATCTCGATCTCGTAGGAACCGGACTTCACGAAGTCCGCGTCCACGCCGTCGGGATGGCTCACGTAGCCCAGCCCGATCGCCCGGCCCAGGTGATGGCCGTAGTTGCCGGAGGTAAGGTAACCGACGATTTCGCCGTCCCGGTAGACCGGCTCGTTGTGATAGAGCAGCGGCTCCGGGTCTTCGAGGGCGAATTGCGTCAGACGCCTGGTCAGCCCCCTCTCCTTCTGGCGCAACAGAGCGTCGCGGCCGATGAAGGGCACGTTCTTGTCGAACCGGCAGGCGAAGCCCAGGCCCGCCTCGAGGGGCGTGTCCTCGTCGGTAATGTCGTGGCCCCAATGTCGGAAGGCTTTTTCCATGCGGCAGGAATCGAGCACGTGCATGCCGGCGAGCTTGAGGCCGAAATCTTCGCCCGCGGTCATGATGGTGTCGAACACGCCGCAGGCGAACTCGCTGGGCACGTAGAGTTCCCAGCCCAGCTCGCCGACGTAGGTCACGCGAAGCGCCCGCAGTGGCGCGTAGCCGATCTCGATCTCCTGGGCGGTGCCGAAAGGGAAGGCTTCGTTCGACAGATCGGCGCCGGTCACCCGCGACAGCAGCGCGCGGCTCTCAGGACCCATCACGCTCAGGACCGCCAAGCCGGAGGTCACGTCGGTCAGCTGGCATCGCGCGTCGTCCGGGATGTTTCGCTGGAGCCAGGCCCAATCCCGGGTCGCCGACGCGCCGGCGGTGACCACCATGTAGTTGTCCTCGGACAGCCGCGTGACCGTCAAGTCGGACTCGATGCCGCCGCGATCGTTGAGCCATTGCGTATAGATGACCTTGCCGGGCGCGACAGCCACGTCGTTGGCACAGATCCGCTGCATCGCCGCCTCGGCGTCCGGTCCCTGGACCAGGAACTTGGAAAACGAGGTCAAATCGAACAGACCCACGGCCTCGCGCACCGCCTTGTGCTCGGCGGCCGCGTAAGGGAACCAGTTCTGCCGCTTGTAGCTGTATTCGTACTTGGGCTCGACGCCCTCCGGCGCGAACCAATTGGCGCGCTCCCATCCGGCCACCGCGCCGAAACAGGCGCCACGCGCCGCTAGCCGGTCGTGCAGCGGCGAGGTGCGCACGCCGCGCGATGTCTCGCATTGGTGATACGGCCAGTGCATGGCGTAGAGCAGGCCGAGAGATTCCGAGACTCGCTCGCGCAGGTACTGGCTGTTGTTCTGGAACGGCATCACGCGGCGGATGTCGACGTCGGCCAGGTCCATCGGCGGATGGCCCTCGGCGATCCACTCGGCGATCACCTTACCGCCGCCCCCGGCCGATTGGATGCCGATCGAATTGAAACCGGCGGCCACGAAGAAGTTCTTCACCTCGGGCGCCTCGCCCAGGTAGTAGGTGACATCCGGCGTGAAGCTTTCCGGCCCGCAGAAGAACTTGCGCAGGCCGACCTCCTGCAAGGCCGGAACGCGGTGCATGGCGTTTTCCAAGACCGGCATGAACTGGTCCATGTCCTCGGGCAGCTCGTCGAAGCAAAAGTCCTCGGGGATACCGTCCATGCCCCACGGCTTGGCGTTGGGTTCGAAGGCGCCGACCAGCAGCTTGCCGGCGTCCTCCTTGAAGTAGGCGCAGCTGCCCGGGTCGCGCAGCGTCGGCAGGTCCGCCGGCACGCCGGGCATGGGGTCGGTCAGGATGTAGTAATGTTCACAGGCGTGCAGCGGCACCCGGACCCCGGCCATCAGGCCAACCTCGCGGGCCCACATGCCGGCGCAGTTGACTATGTACTCGGCCTTGATGGGTCCGCGCTCGGTCTCGACGCCGCTCACCCGGCGGTTGGCCCGATGAACGGCGGTGACCTTGATGTCCTCGAAGATCTTGGCGCCGCCCATGCGCGCGCCCTTGGCCAGCGCCATGGTGGTGTCGATCGGGTTGGTCTGGCCGTCCTTGGGCAGGAAAACGGCGCCGACCAGGTCCTCGATGTTGAGCAAGGGGTAGAGGTCCCGCGCCTCCGCCGGGGTGATGACCGCAACCTCGAGGCCCGCCAAGCGCGCCATGGACGCGCCGCGTTTCAATTCCTCGAAGCGCTCCTCATTGCTCGCGACCGCGAGGCTTCCGTTCTGCTTGAAGCCCGTGGCCTGGCCCGTTTCCTGTTCCAGGTTGCTGTAGAGGCCGGTCGTGTACACGGCCAGCTTGGTGAGGTTCAGACTTGCGCGTAGCTGGCCGACCAGCCCGGCGGCGTGCCAGGTGGGGCCGCAGGTCAGCTTCTTGCGCTCCAGCAGGACCACGTCCTGCCACCCGATCTTGGTCAAATGATAGGCGACGGAACAGCCGACGATGCCGCCGCCGATGATGACCACACGCGTTTCGCCGGGAAATTCCTGCGCCACGATGCCCGCCCTCCTCTTCCCCTCGGCCCCGCAGGGCGCCACAGTCTACGGTCCAATCAAACCGATGTTTAGTGTCGGTTCAACGCCGGTCATAAGTCCAGCGCTCACCACACCGGCGAACGTGAATTTCGCATGGCCGGAGGGCATCACGCGAGCAGGACCTCGTTCAGGTTTTGCCAGCTCGCTTCGTCGGGCGTCAGCAAAAGGCCCGGCGTATCGCGGCGCGCCGGCTCATAGGGCCTGCCGTCGAACGTCCGGGCCAGGCCGCCGGCCTCGCGATGGATGACAACGCCCGGCGCGTGGTCCCAGGGCATCATCTTGGTGAACAGCGAATAGTGCATCTCGCCACAGGCCAGCCGCAGGTATTCGGCGCCGGCGCAGTGCAGCGACCGGATTGCCCCGAGCCCTGCCCGCCGGGCCTCGACCCGCCGCCGGATCTCAGGCCCGCCGTACCGGCCGACATGGAGGGTTCCCCGCATCCCGCCGGTCGTCGCGGGCGGTGCCACCCGCAGTCGCCGGCCGGCCATCCAGGCGCCGCTGCCGGCCTCCGCCATGGCCGTGCGGGCCGCGACAGGTTCGTGGATCCATCCGGCCAGTATCTCGCCGCCGTACACAAGGGCCACCATGACGGCGAAGACCGGCCGGCCGGCCGCAAAGTTGCCCGTTCCGTCGACCGGATCCACCAGCCAAACCGGATCGCCGCCGGCCAGGTCGTCCAACAGGGCGGGCGTCAGCGCCGTGCCTTCCTCGCCCACCACCCGCGAGCCCGGCAGCAGATCGGTCAGCCGCCTGGTCAGCGCCGCTTCGGCCGCCAGATCGGCGCTGGTGACCAACTCCCCGCCGTCCTTGGTCGAGATCTCGTGATCGGCGAGCCGCCGAAAGCGCGGCAGGATCTCCTGCGCCGCCGTCTCTTCCAAGATCCGTGCAATGGTTTCCGGATCGACCCGCATGGGCTGGCTCATAACCGCGTTTGCGGCATTCGGCAAGGTTCCCTGCGGATCGGTAGTGTCACAGTTTTAAGTATGTTGCGCTGAATGCCCAAAGCAGACCCGAATGTCTGCTTTCGGGGGTAAAGCGGACGTAACGGCACACCCCTCAGAATGTCTGCTTATAGCCAGACGCAGACATTCAGCCCCGCCGCCAGCACGCATAGATTCTGGGATCTAACGGTATTGTTCTTGGTCGCTGATAGGGTCCCCGGACCCCCACTAGAGGTACAGGTGATAAACAACAAGAGGTAACCTTTAGCCCTAAGAGCTAAAGGGTTCTGGCGATGCGGAAGCCGTTGTTGTAATACCGGTCTCCGGTGCCGTCCCCAATGCGGATCGCGGAGCGCAGGTTCCTCGGTTGGCCGCCCCAGGAGCCGCCGCGCACAACATGGCGATTACACTTGCCAGTTGTCCAAGCACGGCCGTTCGTGGGCGCGCCGGAATAGCTGTCGTTCAAACAGTCTTCGGTCCATTCCCAGACATTGCCGAGCATGTCATGCGGCCCGAAGCGATTGGCCTGAAAACGACCTACGGGTGCGGTCTGCGCGTAACCGTCGTCGCATTCATGGTTGGCCCAGTGGAAGTTGTTCTCCGTTTTGCTCGTCCGATCGTGAACGTTTGAATAGCCGCACGCAGAATCGGGATCGTCGCCCCAGTATCGAGCGGTCGTCGTGCTGGCGCGCGCAGCGTATTCCCACTCCGATTCGCTCGGCAGCCGGTATTCCTTGCCGGTCTTGCGGCTCAACCAGCGGGCATATGCCTTCGCATCGTCC
>JAZFZX010000020.1:0-11748 GCA_036444135.1 Kiloniellales bacterium
GGTAGGTCATGCGATGCTCGCGGTCAGCATCATTCTGAGTCATCGCCGAGACCGGGAGGCAGACCGCCAGGTTAAGCAGCATGCCCCAACCCGCCGAGTGGATGGTCCACGGCCAGCGGCCCCACGGCAAGTCGATGCCCACGATGCCAGCGATCGACGCACCGAACTTCTCGGTGAAGATCACCCCGATCAGGCCGGCCGCCAGCCCCAAGGTCGCACCTTGGCGGGTGATCCAGGGGAACCAGCAGATCGCCGCCAGTGACGGCCACATCTGGAACCCGAAGGCCACCGCCAACCCGCCCAACAGCACGAGCGCGTCTTGCGAGAAGGTCGCGACCAACAGAGCCGACAACACGATGAGGGCGACACCAATGCGCCCGAACAGCTTCTGCGTGGCGTGCGAAGCCGTCGGGTTCAGGTAGCGCTTGTAAAGATCGCGGGTCAGCATGGCGCCGGCCGTCGACATGTAGGCCGCACCCGTCGACTGCATGGCCGCGAGCGCACAGACCGCCAATAGCCCGACCAGCCACGGCATGCTATCCGAAATCAGGATGAAGTAGTGCGGCACCAGGCCCGCCTGCTTGTTGTCGGTCAGATCCGGGATCACTGCCGCCAGCGCCAGGCCGGCATCGGTCACCCCCTGATTTGCGCCCAGCATATGCGCGCCCATACCCTGGAAGGCGGTGAAGAAGAACAGGATCAAGCCGATGCAAAACGAGGAGGCCCAGACCTGCTGTGGTGCGAAGGGCTTCGGATTCTGGTTGCCGAAGGACCACATGGAAAACGCCGGGGCCGACTGAATGCCCATCAGCGCGAACATGTAGGTCAGCACCATAATCCCGGTCCACAGTCCGCCGACGGGCGTTTCCTTGCCGAGGCCCGCGGTGAATTGGATCACGCCGGGGACGGCGAAGTAGGCGTTGTAGTCGCCGCCTCCGTAACCGCCGGTCGTGCCCCATTTGCCGATGTCGGTTTTGGCGAACTCGGCAAAGCCCTGGTTGAGGGCGTCCCATCCACCGGCCGCGTTCAAGGCGATAATGCCGGTGATGATGATGCCGAGCCCCAGCAGGATACATTGCACGGTATCCACGTAGGCGACCGCTCTGAGACCTCCGGAGCCCACGTAGATCAGCACCACCAACGACAGGATCCACATCCCGACTTCCCTGGTCAGCAGTCCGTCGGTCAGCACGTTGAACAGGAAGCCCGAGGCTCCCAGCTGCACGCCGAGGTACGGGATCGAGAACAGCAGAGCCACCATGACCACCAGAATGCGGATTGCGTCACCCTGGAAATAGTCGGACAGCATTTCGCCCGGCGTCACGTAGCCGAAGCGCTTGCCCAGCATCCACTGCCGCTTGAGGAACATGACCCCGGTAAAGGGGATGGTGATGGTGTAGAAGGACGCATAGGCATATTGGAACCCGTCACGATAGACGAGGCCCGGGTGTCCCATGAACGTCCAACCTGAGAACGACGTCGCGGTCGCCGCCAGGATGAAGACCCAAAGAGAAAGGCGCCGGCCTGCAATGAAGTAGTCCGACGCCGTTTTCGCCGTCATCGCGCTCTTGATGCCCCAGAAGATACAGTAGGCCCAATAGAGGATGACGAATACGAAAAGCCATACGAGTTTAGCTTCCATTGGTGGCGCCTCCCTTGCGCGTCCCAACCAAGATCGCCTGAGAAAAGATAGCCGCCGAGCGCCCCCGCGGGCTCTGACGAGCCGATCTCCAACGTGGGGCAATAAATTATTAACAATTGCAACAAAGGTCAATAAGATATTGTTATCCAAAGGTAAATGTTGTAAAGAATATGCAACACGGTGGGTTGTTTTGTAAAATATGTAAACCCCGACGGCTTGCGGAGGTTTTCCCTATTGGCTCAAAAGGCTTGGCTCGGTAACAAGGTGCGCCGCTTGCGGCGGGAGCAGGGTCTCGCGCAGGTCGAGATGGCCAAGCGCCTCGGCATTTCACCCAGCTATCTGAACCTAATCGAGCACAACCAACGGCCCCTGACCCTGCCGCTGCTGCTCAAGCTGGGCCAGGAATTCAACGTCGACCTGCGGAGCTTTTCCGACAACGAGGAGGCGCGCCTTCTGGCCGAGCTGAGCGAGCTGTTGGGCGAGCCCATGTTCCGCGAGCATGATCTCAGCCGCGAGGATCTGCAGCAGCTCGTCGCGGCCTCCCCCAACGCCTGCCACGCCATCCTGGCGCTGTTCCGCGGCTTCCGGCAGGCGCGCGAGGAGGTGCGGGCGCTCGCCGAACGGGTATCAGACGACACATATCTCGCCACCTCGACCCACGAACTGCGCGAAATATTGACGAACATCCGATCCTTTTCGGAAATCCTGCACGACTACGCCGACCTGGAGGACGCCCAGCGCCAACAGATCCACGGGATTCTGGTGCGCGAGAGCGAGAAGATGTCGACCTACGTCGACCAGATGTCGCTGCTATCTCCCGAAGAGGGATTGAAGACGCCGGACAGCGCCGGCTCGGCGGTCCAGGAAATGACCGATTTCGTCCACGATCACCGCAATCACTTCCCGGCGCTCGAGGAGGCGGCCGAGGCACTGTGGGCCGAGGCGGGGGTAACGGCCGACGCCGTGGCCGTCAAGGCGGCCGAGATTCTGCGCCAGCGCTATGGGGTTACGGTCGAGATCGCGGCCCAACTCGACCTCGGCCACGCCTTGGTCGACTATGACGGGGAAGCGCACAGCTTGCGTCTATCCGCGGGTCTGCCGCCGGCCAGCCGGACCTTCCAGGTGCTCCGCCACTTGGGCGGCGTCGCCTGCGAGGATCAGATCGAAACGATCTTGGAGGCCTCGCGCCTTTCCAATCCGGAATCCCTGGCGCTGGGACGCGAGCTTCTGGCCAAGTACTTCGCCGGCGCGTTCCTGATGCCCTATGAAACCCTCCTCGCCGCGGTACGCGCCACGCGATACGACCTCGATGCTCTGTGCCAGCAGTTCCACGCCAGTTTCGAGCAAGTCTGCCATCGCCTGACCACCCTGCAGCGTCTGGGCGCGGAGGCCATCCCATTCCATTTTCTGCGCATCGACATCGCCGGCAACATCTCCAAACGCTACAGCGGCGACGGCTTCCCCATTCCGCAGTATGGCGGGGCCTGCCCCCGATGGAACGTGCACAGCACCTTCATGACGCCCGGTCGCATAGATGCCAGCGTGGTCCAGCTGCCCGATGGTGCGACCTTTCTCATGATCGCCCGCACGGTCACCAAGGCGGCCGGCGGTTTTCGCGACCCCAACATCTATTTCAGCATCGCCTTGGGCTGCGAGGTATCGCGGGCGCGCGAGATGATCTATAGCGACGGCCTGGATCTGGATAATCAGGAGGCCGCGATCCAGGTCGGCACGACCTGCCGCCTGTGCGAGCGGCAACATTGTCCGCAGCGCGCCTTCCCGCCGGTCCTGCAAAGCCTGACCACGGAATCCCTGCGGGAGCCGGCAGCGTAGTTGGCGAACCGGCCTTAACCGGCGCCCGGTTTACGGCCAGGACCCCAACCACCCGGGAGGGACTAACCCGTGGTACACCCGGAATCGCTGCGCACTGGTCATCGCCGGGCGCATCGCCATTTAATCTTTAGGCACCTCGCTCGGCGTGGGGCCCAGGCGATCCGCGTGAACCGCAACGGCAAATGCCCAAGCACGAGATGACGATGGACCAAGGGAAGGTTACGGCACTCATGGAGTGGGCCGCCGCCGCGGGGCTCGCCGGGTTCGACGACGCGCAACTGCTCGACGGATTCTGCACGCGGATCGCAGATGCGGGCCTGCCCCTGCGCCGGGCGTTGATCGGTCTGGACCGGCTGCATCCGACGGTCGAGAGCAGCAACTACCTGTGGCAACGGGGTTCGGGCACGACGGAGTGGCAGGACTTCAAGCGCGCGGCCACGCCCGAGGTGGAAGCACATTGGCTCAGCAGCCCGTTTCATTTCATGATGACGAACGAGACGCGATGGCTCCACCGGCCTATCAGCGCCGCGCCGCAGGACTCGGAGTTTCCGATATTCGATGACCTCCGCAAAGAAGGCGATACCGATTATCTCGCCGCCCTCACGCCGTTCGCGGAGGGACCCCTGCAAGACGTGGACGGCCTGTACTCCTCTTGGAGCACGGACCACGAGGGTGGTTTTTCGGAGTCGCAAATAAACGCGCTCCAGCGCCTGATCCCTTCTTTGGGGCTCGCCTACAAGAGCCTGTCGACCAGCCAACAGGCCGAGACGCTCGTCGCGACCTACCTGGGAAGAGACGCGGGCAAAAGGGTGCTCGCGGGCAACATCCAGCGCGGCGTGGCCGAGAGGATCTCGGCGGTTCTCTGGCTCAGCGACCTGCGCGGGTTCACGCGGATCGCCGATTCCGTGCCCGGCGACCAGATCGTGCCCCTGTTGAGCGACTATGCCGAAGCGCTGGTGACGGCCATCCACGCCCACGACGGGCACGTGCTCAAGTTCATGGGCGATGGTCTGCTCGCCATCTTTCAGGGCGAGGACATGGCGTGCGCCTGCCAGCATGCCATCGCCGCCGCCGACAAGGCCGGTGACCAAGTCGAGGCCCTCAACACGCGCCGCAGCGCCCAGGACCTGCCGATCACGGATTTCTATCTCGGCCTACACCTGGGCGAGGTCTTCTATGGCAACATCGGCAGCCAGGACCGTTTGGACTTTACGGTGGTCGGGCCCGCGGTGAACGAAGTGAGCCGGATCGAATCCATGTGCCGCGCGCTCGAGCAGGACGTCATTCTCTCCGCCGCCTTCGCCGAGGCGGCCAAGCACAGCCAAGACCGGTTGGTCGCGCTGGGCCGCTATGCGCTGCGCAGCGTTCGCCAACCGCAACAGCTCTTCACCCTTGACCCGGGCGCGGCATAAAGAATTCAGGCCGGGCCGCCACCCCAGTCGTAGGTCGGGGCAAAGCGCGCCGCTAGGAAATCCACGAACGCGCGGACCTTGGCCGGCAGGTGCCGGCGATGAGGATAGAGCGCGTAGAGCGGCGTGGCGTCGGGCGATGCGCGGTAGTCAGTCAACACCTCTTGCAGGCGGCCGGCGCGTAGATCCGGCCCGACCAGCCATTCGGGAACGAGAACCAGCCCCAGTCCCGCGACCGCCGCGGAGACCAGCGCTTCGCCGTTGTTGGCAAACAGCGCCCCCGATGCCCGAACCTCGCGTCCCCCATCGGGTCCGCGAAACCGCCAGAAGCTGGCGCCCGGATGGCTGCGGAAGGTCAGGCAGTCGTGCCGGACCAAATCGGCGGGTTTTTGCGGTGCGCCAACCTTCGCCAGGTAGCTCGGCGCGGCGCAGACCAGCCGGCGGCTGGTGCCGATGCGGCGCGCCACCAGACTGGAGTCCCGCTGCCGTCCGACCCGAATCGCCAAATCGAAACCTTCCTCCACCAGATCGACGAGCCGGTCGGTCACGACCAGGCCCACCTTCACCGCCGGGTGGCCTTGCTGAAAATCCGCGATCGCCGGCACCAGATGCAGGCGTCCGAGGCTGCCTGGAACGGTGAGTCGAAGAACACCACTGGGCGCCCCGCCCGGCTGTGCCCCCGCCAGCTTGGCCTCTTCCAGGTCGACCAGAATTTTGCCCGCGCGCGCGTAAAAGACCTGCCCGGCTTCGGTCAGGCTCAACCGGCGCGTGGTGCGATGAAACAGCCGCGCGCCCAACTCGTCCTCCAGGTCCGCGATCTGCCGCGACACCGACGACGGCGCCAGGCCGAGCCCGCGACCCGCCGCCGAAAAACTGCCGGCCTCGACCACCTGCGTGAAAATCCGCACCGCCGAAAGACGCATCATGGATTCACCAACCTTTGCATAAATCGCAAAAGATATTATCCGATTTTCCAGCTTATCACAAAGCCGGTCCGGCCTTAAGTATGGGCGCATGATCCGACCGCAAACGGGGAATGCGCATCATGATCGAGCTCTACTTCTGGACCACACCGAATGGCTACAAGCCTCTGCTGTTGCTCGAGGAAACCGGCCTGCCGTACCGCATCGTGCCGATCGACATCAGCCGCGGCGCGCAGTTCGACCCGGCGTTCCTCGCGATCTCCCCCAACAACCGCATTCCCGCCATCGTCGACCGCGCGCCGGCCGGTGACGCGCCGGTCGTCTCGATTTTCGAATCGGGCGCGATCCTCCTTTATCTGGCCGAGAAGAGCGGCCGCTTTCTGGCCGCCGACACCGCCGGACGGGCCGAGACCCTGCAGTGGTTGTTCTGGCAGATGGGCGGCCTCGGGCCCATGCTGGGCCAAAATCTGCACTTCAGCGCCTATGCGCCAGAGCCCCTGCCCTACGCCATCGACCGCTACATGCAGGAGACCGATCGGCTCTATGGCGTGCTCGACCGGCGCCTCGCCGAGCGACCCTATCTCGCCGGCGCCTATTCGATCGCCGACATGGCCAGCTACCCTTGGATCCTCAGGCTCGAGCGCGAGCAGCCGCGGCTCGACCGCTTTGCCAACATCAAGCGCTGGTACGAGGCCATCGGCGGCCGACCGGCCACCGCCAGGGCCTACGAGATCGGTCAAAAGATCAACGTCAAACCCACTGTAACCGAAGAATCCAAGGCCCTGCTGTTCGGCCAGGACGCCACGCCGCGCGCGGCCTAAGAGGGCGCCCCAGAATTCACACAATACTTCAAAGAAGGAGTCTAAGATCATGAAAGCAGCCGTTATGAACGAATTCGGTGATGCCGACGTTCTCACCTACGAGGACCTTGAAACCCCAAAGCCCAGGGCCGGACATGTGCTGGTCAAGGTGCTGGCCGCGGGCGTCAACCGACTCGACCACTACCTGCGCGAGGGCTCGGTGACGCGGGATATTCCCCTGCCCCACGTGCTCGGTGCCGACGCAGCCGGCGAAGTGGCCGAGCTGGGCGAAGGCGTATCCGGCCTCGAGACCGGCCAGCGGGTGATCATGGTGCCCGGCTTCCCGCTGGACGAGGCGGATTACGACATCCGGCCCGCGCTCACGGCGCCCAGTTTCGCCCTGCCCGGCCTTCATATCCGGGGCACCTACGCCCAATACATCGAAGCGCCGGCGCGCTTCGTGGTCGCCGATGACACCGGCCTGCCGCCCGAGCAGGTGGCGACCCTGCCCGTCGTCCTGGCCACGTCGGTCCACGCACTCAAGCAGGTCGGCGGCGTCAAGGCGGGCGACAAGGTCCTGGTGCAGGCCGGCGCTTCGGGCTCCGGCAGCATGCAGATCCAGGTCGCCAAGGCCCTGGGCGCCGAGGTCGCCACCACCGTGCGCGACGCCGCCAAGGCCGACTTTGCAAAGAGCCTGGGCGCCGATCTGGTGATCAACACGCGCAAGGAAGACCCGGTCGCGCGGGTCAAGGATTGGACCGGCGGCCAGGGCGCCGACGTGGTGATCGACAATCTCGGCGGCGAGGTGCTCGCCCAGTCGATCGACGCGGCCAAGGCGCAGGGCGTCATCGTCGCCTACGGTTTTGCCGCCGGGCCGGAGGTCCGCTTCGACATCCGCAGCCTGTTCTTCACGAAGAAGCAGCTGCGCGGCACGATGGCCAGCGACCCGGAGGACCTTGAATGGGGTCTGGAACAAGTGCGGTCCGGACGTATCAGGCCGCTTCTCGACCGGACCCTGCCCTTGCGCGAGGCCGCCGAGGCGCACCGCCTGATCGCCGCGGGCCGGGTCAAGGGCAACCTCGTTCTCCTGCCCTGGGCCGCCTGACTCCCACCGGCCGGCGGTCGCATCGCCCCTGGCAAACCGCGACCGCCGGACTTTCCCATTTGCGCCGGTGGCGCAGTCGCGGGGTGCGGCCAAAAGCCCGTTGCCCCCACCATGGCGGGCCTTTAGGCTCATCCGAAAGCCGGTTGCGATTCGGCGACCGCTGACCGAGGCAACGCAAATTCCATGGGGCACTTGAAGAACCTGGCGGCAAGCGTCGTGCTGGCGGCGGCGCTGCTGTCCGGCCTGCCGGCCGCGGCGGAAATGGTGTACCACCGCGGCAACACCGCCGATCCGGAAACCTTGGACCAGCACAAGACCTCGACCGTCTACGAGGGCAACATCCTGCGCGATCTCTACGAAGGTCTGGTCATTTACGACAGCACGGCCAACGTGGTGCCGGGCGTGGCCGAGAGCTGGCAGCTCAGCGACGACGGCAAGACCTACACCTTCCGCCTGCGCGCGGACGCCAAATGGTCGAATGGCGATCCGGTGACGGCCGGCGATTTCGTCTATTCCCTGCGCCGCATCATGATGCCCGAGACCGCCGCCAAATACGCCAACGTGCTCTACGCCATCGAGAACGCCGCGCCGATCAACGCCGGGGAACTGCCAGCCAAGGAGCTGGGCGTCGCCGCCCTGGACGATCGCACGCTGCAGATCACGCTGGCGGCGCCCACGCCCTATTTCCTGGAGCTTTTGACCCATCAAACGGGTCTGCCGGTGCATGCGCCGAGCGTGGAGAAACACGGCGCCGATTTCGTGCGGCCCGCGAACATGGTCAGCAACGGCGCTTTTACGCTCGAGGAATTCACCCCCAACGCGCATGTCAAGCTGGTCAAGAATCTCAATTTCCACGCCGCCGACAGCGTCCGCATCGACACGGTTTACGTCTATCCGACCGAGGACCGCTCGGCGGCGCTCAGGCGCTTCCAGGCTGGCGAGCTGCACTCCAACAGCGATGCGCCCGTCGAGCAGGTGGCCTGGATGAGGGAGAACCTGGGTGGCCAGTTCCGCGTGTCGCCCTACCTCGGCACGTACTATTACGCCGTCAAGACCGACAAGGCGCCGCTCAGCGACCCGCGCGTGCGCCAGGCCCTGTCCATGGCGATCGACCGGGAGTTCCTGGCCGAGGAGATCTGGGGCGGAACCATGGTGGCGGCCTACAGCTTCGTGCCGCCGGGGATTGGCAACTATGGCGATCCGGCCTTTGCCGCGTACAAAGACATGTCGATGATCGACCGCGAGGACGCCGCGGCCGCGCTCGTCAAGGAAGCCGGGTTCGGGCCCGACAACCCGCTCGCCATCGAGATCCGCTACAACACCTCGGAAAACCACAAGAACACGGCACTCGCAATCGCCGACATGTGGCAACTGCTGGGCGTCGAAGCGACGCTTCTGAACACCGATACTGCCACCCATTACGCCCGCCTGCGCGACAAAGGCGATTTCGACGTGGCGCGGGCCGGCTGGATCGCGGACTACAACGATCCGCAGAACTTCCTGTTCATGGTGGAAAGCGACAACGACGGGTTCAACTACGCCAACTACGCCAACCCGGAGTACGACGCGCTGATGGACCGGGCGGCCGCCGAGTCCGATCTGGACGTGCGCGCGCGGCTGCTGCTCGAGGTCGAGCAGATCTTCATGCGGGACCTGCCGTTCATTCCGCTCATGTACTACGGCTCGCTCAGTCTGGTTTCCGACAGACTGGAAGGCTGGGAGGACAACATCCAGAACGTGCATGCCAGCCGGTGGATGTCGGTCAAGGAATAGCCCGGGGCTTTAGCGATGATCGGCGGCGTCTCATCCTTCGACAGGCTCAGGATGAGGTTTCGTGAGGCCAAAACCAGGACCTCATGTTGAGCATGTCGAAACATGAAAACCCCGTGGCCGGCATCCAACCCTTGAATGTCCGCAAAACCCGGGCGTCGGCCCACAGCCCCGCAGACACACAATGTTGAGCTACGCGGTGCGCCGCCTGCTCGGCGCCGTGCCAACCCTCCTCATCATCGTCACGGTCGCTTTTTTCCTCATCCGGGTCGCGCCGGGCGGGCCGTTCCACCTGGAGCGGCCGCTGGAAGCGCAGGTAATGGAAAACCTGATGCAGGTCTATCACCTGGATAAGCCCTTGTGGCAGCAGTACCTGCTTTACCTGCAGAATCTTTTCCACGGCGACCTCGGGCCCAGCTTCGTGTACCGCGATTTTTCGGTCAGCGAGCTGTTCGCCCGCGGGTTGCCGGTCTCGGTGCAATTGGGCGGTTCGGCCCTGTTGTTTGCCCTGATGATCGGAACCCTGCTCGGCACCCTGGCGGCGCTGCGCCAGAACCGGCCGACCGACTACTCGGTCATGGCCGTGGCCATGATCGGCATCACCATCCCGAACTTCGTCATGGCGCCGGTTCTGACCCTGCTGTTCGCGCTCTATCTCGACGTGCTGCCGGCCGGCGGCTGGGGCGGCGGTTCACTCGCCAACAAGGTGCTGCCGGTGTTCACGCTCGCCTTACCGCAGATCGCGGTCATCGCGCGTCTGACGCGCGGCAGCATGATCGAGGCGCTGCGCTCGAACCACGTCCGCACGGCGCGGGCCAACGGCCTGCCGGGCCATGTGGTGATCGTTCACGCGCTGCGCGGCGCGCTCCTGCCCGTCGTCTCCTACCTGGGGCCGGCCGCGGCGGCGCTGCTGACCGGGTCGGTCGTCATCGAATCGATTTTCGGAATCCCCGGCGTGGGCCGCTATTTCGTCCAGGGCGCGCTCAACCGCGATTACACACTCGTCATGGGCACGGTGGTGATTATCGCCGCCTTCGTGGTGGTCTTCAATCTGATCGTCGATCTGCTCTACGCCCTGCTCGACCCCAAAGTGCGTTACCGGGACTGAGATTAGGATGACAGTGAGAGGCACAGGCGCAATCCGGCCCGGCGGCGAATGGGTAGAAACGGCCGTCAAGGGCCGCTCGCTGTGGGGCGACGCCTGGCTGCGGCTCAGGGCGAACCGCGCGGCGGTAGCCAGCGTCGTGATCCTGACGCTGGTTGCGCTCGCCTGCATCGTCGGGCCCTGGCTGTCGCCGCACGGCTACGACCAGGTGTACCGCGACTATGTGAAGGTACCGGCGAGCCTCGCACCTTATCCGAAGGCCGGGGCGGTGGAGCCGGCGCTCGACCGTGCGCTGCGCCGGGCCGGCGCCGAGATCGAGAGCTGGCAGCTTTCCGGGGGCCGGCTGACTGTCACCCTCACTGCCGAGAAGCCGATCGACACCCGCATCACCCGCTATCTCGACCGCGCCAATCTGTTCGCGAACGCCGAGGTCGTCGAGCGCGCGGACGACGGCACCCGTGTGGTGCTCGCGGCCGACATCGACCAGAAGCACTTCCTGTTCGGCACCGACGCCAACGGCCGCGACCTGCTGACCCGCACGCTGATCGCCGGTCGAATCTCCCTGATGATCGGGCTGCTCGCCACCTGCGTGGCGCTGGTCATCGGCGTCACCTACGGCGCCGTGGCGGGCTACTTCGGCGGGCGGGCCGACGCCGTGATGATGCGGATCGTCGATATCCTCTATTCGCTTCCCTTCATATTTTTCGTGATCCTTCTGGTGGTCTTCTTCGGCCGCAACATCGTGCTCATGTTCGTCGCCGTCGGCGCCGTCGAGTGGCTCGACATGGCGCGCATCGTGCGCGGCCAAACGCTGTCGATCAAACATCAGGAGTTCGTCCAGGCCGCCCATGCCCTGGGGGTCGACAACCGCGGCGTGCTGAAACGCCACATCGTGCCCAATACCCTGGGGCCAGTGGCCGTGTTCATGACTCTCATGGTGCCCAAGGTCATCCTACTCGAGAGCTTCCTGTCCTTCCTCGGCCTGGGCGTCCAGGAACCAATGGCCAGTTGGGGCATGCTGATCGCCGAGGGCGCCCGCAACATCCAGGGCGCTGTCTGGATGCTGGTCTATCCCTCCATCTTCCTGGCGGCGACCCTGTTCTGCCTGAATTTCATCGGCGACGGGCTGCGCGATGCCCTCGACCCAAAGGACCGCTGATC
>JAZFZX010000021.1:0-7051 GCA_036444135.1 Kiloniellales bacterium
AGATGCTCTCCAGCCTGGACATGGAGCAGGAGCGCACGACCTTGCGCGTGGAGCTCAAGGAAACCAACTCCGAGGCCAAGCGCAAGAAGCTGGTCAAGCGCCTGAAGCTGGTCGAGGCCTTTCTGGCTTCCGGGGCGAAGTGCGAGTGGATGATTCTCGACGTCGTTCCCGTGATCCCGCCGGAGCTGCGGCCTCTGGTGCCGCTCGACGGCGGCCGCTTCGCCACGTCGGATTTGAACGATCTCTACCGGCGGGTGATCAACCGCAACAATCGTCTGAAGCGGTTGATCGAGCTGCGCGCGCCCGAGATCATCGTGCGCAACGAAAAGCGTATGCTGCAGGAGTCCGTCGACGCCCTGTTCGACAACGGACGGCGCGGCCGGGTGATCACAGGCGCCAACAAGCGGCCGCTCAAATCGCTGTCCGACATGTTGAAGGGCAAGCAGGGCCGCTTCCGCCAGAACCTGCTGGGCAAGCGCGTCGATTACTCGGGCCGCTCGGTCATCGTGGTCGGGCCGGAACTCAAGCTGCACCAATGCGGCCTGCCCAAGAAGATGGCGCTCGAGCTGTTCAAGCCGTTCATTTATTCCAAGCTGGAACTCTATGGCATGGCCTCGACCATCAAGGCCGCCAAACGCATGGTCGAGAAGGAGCGCCCGGAAGTCTGGGACATCCTGGAAGAGGTGATCCGCGAGCATCCGGTGCTGCTGAACCGGGCGCCGACGCTCCACCGCCTGGGCATTCAGGCCTTCGAGCCGGTGCTCATCGAGGGCAAGGCGATCCAGCTCCACCCCCTGGTCTGCACGGCCTTCAACGCCGACTTCGATGGCGACCAGATGGCGGTGCACGTGCCCTTGTCGTTGGAGGCACAGCTCGAAGCGCGCGTGCTCATGATGTCGACCAACAACATCCTTTCCCCGGCCAGCGGCAAGCCGATCATCGTGCCCTCGCAGGACATTGTGCTGGGCCTCTACTACCTGACCACGGAGGCCGAGGGCGAGGTGGGCGAAGGCATGGTCTTCACCGACGTGGGTGAGATCCAGCACGCCCTCCAGGCCAGCGCCGTGACGCTGCACAGCAAGATCAAGGCGCGCATCCTCGCGTTCAACGAGGAAGGCGAGAGGGTGGTCCAGTTGGTCGAGACAACGCCCGGGCGCATGTTGCTGTCCGAGGTCCTGCCGGTGAGTCCGGCGGTTCCCTTCTCGATGCTCAATCGCTTGCTGACCAAGAAGGAGATCACCGAGGTCATCGATGTGGTTTACCGCCACTGCGGCCAGAAGGAGACGGTTTTGTTCGCCGACCGCATCATGGCGCTGGGCTTCAGTCACGCCTGCCGTGCGGGCATTTCCTTCGGCAAGGACGATCTGCTCGTGCCGCCCGCCAAGCAGGAACTGGTGGAACAGGCCCAGGGCCAGGTGAAGGAGTTCGAGCAGCAGTACCAGGATGGCCTGATTACCCGGGGCGAGAAGTACAACAAGGTGATCGACGTCTGGTCCACCTGCACCGACAAGGTGGCTGACGAGATGATCAAGGTGATGTCGAAGGAGACGGGCCGCCACGTCAATTCCGTCTACATGATGGCCCATTCCGGCGCCCGCGGCTCGGCCGCTCAGATCAAGCAGCTTGCCGGCATGCGTGGCTTGATGGCCAAGCCATCCGGCGAGATCATCGAAACGCCGATCATTTCCAACTTCAAGGAAGGCCTCACCGTGTTGGAGTACTTCAACTCCACCCACGGCGCGCGCAAGGGTTTGGCGGATACCGCGTTGAAGACGGCGAACTCGGGCTACCTGACCCGGCGTCTGGTGGATGTGGCGCAGGACGCCATCGTCATCGAACAGGACTGCGGCACCGACGACGGCCTCACTGTCAAGTCGGTGATCGAGGGTGGCGACGTCATCGCGCCGCTGGCCGACCGCGTCCTTGGCCGTACCGCTGCCCTTGATGTGGTCGATCCCTTGAGCGGCGAGATTATCGCCCCGGGCGGCGAGCTGATCGAGGAGGAGAGCGCCGAAGAGATCGAGCGCGCCGGGGTCGACTCGGTCAAGATCCGCTCCGTCCTGACCTGTCAGTCACGCAGCGGCGTCTGCGCCAACTGTTATGGCCGCGATCTGGCGCGGGGCACCCCCGTCAACGTGGGCGAGGCGGTTGGCGTGATCGCCGCACAGTCGATCGGCGAACCTGGTACGCAGCTGACCATGCGGACCTTCCACATTGGCGGCGCCGCCCAGCGTGGCGCGGAACAGTCGAGCGTGGAAGCGCCGGTCGATGCCGCAGTGACGGTCAAGAACCGCAACGTGGTCATCAACTCCGATGGCATCCCCGTCGTCATGGGCCGCAATCTGGAGATCGTGCTGACCGACGAATCGGGCCGTGAGCGGGCGCATCACCGCGTGCCGTACGGGGCCAAGCTGCTGGTTGACGACGGTGCCCAGGTCAAGAAGGGTGACCGGCTGGCGGAGTGGGACCCCTATACCCTGCCGATCATCACCGAGAAAGAGGGCGAGGCCAACTACGTCGATCTGATCGAAGGCATCTCGATGCGCGAGTTGATGGATGAGACCACCGGCATTTCCAACCGCGTGGTCATCGACTGGAAGCAGCAGCCCAAGGGCAACGAGCTGAAGCCCCGCATCACCCTGCGCGACAAGCACGGCGAGGTGGTGACGCTGGCCAACGGTCTGGAAGCCCGCTACTTCATGTCGGTCGACGCCATCCTGTCGGTGGACAACAACACCGACGTCAGGGCAGGCGATGTGATCGCCCGGATTCCCCGGGAAACCTCGAAGACCCGCGACATCACGGGCGGCCTGCCGCGTGTAGCGGAGCTGTTCGAGGCGCGCAAGCCCAAGGATTACGCCATCATCAGCGAGGGTCCTGGCCGCATCGTATTCGGCAAGGACTACAAAAACAAACGCCGGATCGTCGTGGTGCCGGAGGACGAAGACGGTGAGGAACCGACGGAATATCTGATTCCCAAGGGCAAGCACATTTCCGTCCAGGAAGGCGATTACGTCCAGCGCGGCGACCTGCTGATGGACGGCAATCCGGTGCCCCACGATATCCTGGACGTCCTGGGCGTCGAGGCCCTGGCGGAATACCTGATCCATGAAATCCAGAGCGTCTACCGCCTGCAGGGTGTCCGGATCAACGACAAGCACATCGAGGTGATCGTGCGCCAGATGCTGCAGAAGGTGGAGATCAGCGCCGCCGGGGACACCACTTACCTGGTGGGCGAACAGGTCGACCGCGAGGAGTTCGAAGAGGACAACCGGAGGATCATCGAAGAGAAAGGCGTGCCGGCCGAGGCCACCCCGGTTTTGCAGGGCATCACCAAGGCGAGCCTGCAGACCCGCTCCTTCATTTCCGCCGCGTCTTTCCAGGAAACCACCCGGGTTCTGACCGAAGCGGCCGTCCAGGGCAAATCCGACGACCTGTTGGGCCTCAAGGAAAGCGTGATCGTGGGCCGCTTGATCCCGGCAGGAACCGGGGCTGTGATGAACCGCATCAAGCGAATCGCTGCCGCGCGCGACCGCGATTTGCTGGAGTTGAAGGAGAAGGCAGCCCTGGCGGCCGCGGCCGAGGCCGAGGCCGCGAAGGAGTTGGCCGAGCAGTCCCTGGAGAGCGAGCAAACACCGGTCGCGTGATTCTACCGGCTCCGTAGGCGGCGGCGCGGAGCCGTCGGCCGACGGGGCTCGGGTGCCTGCTAAGCGGCGGAAAGAAAGGGATTTTTCCGGTCTTGACGGGGTCGGGACGCGTCAATAGTATGCGCCCACCTTAAGGGGCTGGTGGTGGGCCCGCGCGGCCTAGACGCGGCGCCGAGAGACAACGGTAACAGATATCGCCGGCAAACGGCGCAATATGGTCCGCTGGGAGCAAGCGGAATGCTCCCGTGCGGACCTTTGCATCGCGAGTTTGGCGTTGAGGGTTTGATGATATGCCGACGATCAACCAGTTGATTCGCAAACCGCGGCGACGCCCGGTGGTGCGCAACAAGGTTCCGGCGCTCGAGGCCTGTCCGCAGAAGCGAGGGGTCTGCACGCGGGTCTATACGACCACGCCGAAGAAACCCAACTCGGCCCTGCGCAAGGTTGCGCGTGTGCGGCTGACGAACGGCTTCGAGGTCACCAGCTACATTCCGGGCGAGGGCCACAACCTGCAGGAACACTCGGTCGTGATGATCCGTGGCGGACGGGTCAAGGACCTGCCCGGCGTGCGCTATCACATCATCCGCGGCACCCTCGACACCCAGGGCGTCAAGGACCGACGCCAGCGCCGTTCGAAATACGGCGCCAAACGTCCGAAGTAAGGTTGGAGGAAAGCGGTCATGTCGCGCCGACGTAGGGCCGAAAAGCGCGAGGTCTTGCCGGACCCCAAGTTCGGAGACCTGGTGCTGAGCAAGTTCATCAACAGCTTGATGTACAACGGCAGCAAGTCGGTTGCCGAGAGTATCGTCTATGGCGCTTTCGACCGGGTCAGCCAGCGCGGCGGCAGCGATCCGATTCGCGTCTTCCACGACGCCCTCGACAACGTCAAGCCGGACCTGGAGGTACGCTCGCGCCGGGTCGGCGGCGCTACCTATCAGGTTCCCGTCGAAGTGCGGACGGACCGGGCCCAAGCGCTCGGGATCCGCTGGCTGATCAAGGCCGCCCGGGACCGCTCGGAAGCCACCATGTCCGAGCGTCTGTCCAACGAGCTGATGGACGCTGCCAGCAACCGCGGTTCTGCCGTCAAGAAGCGGGAAGACATCCATCGTATGGCGGAGGCCAACAAGGCCTTCTCCCATTATCGCTGGTAGCGGGGACGGGGAAAGGTTCGACCCATGGCCCGCACGACTCAGCTCGATCGTTATCGCAACATCGGCATCATGGCGCACATCGATGCCGGAAAGACCACGACGACGGAGCGCGTCCTCTATTACACCGGACGGTCCTACAAGATCGGCGAAGTGCACGAAGGCACCGCCACAATGGACTGGATGGAACAGGAGCAAGAGCGCGGGATCACCATCACCTCGGCGGCGACCACCTGTTTTTGGCGCGACCACCGCATCAATATCATCGACACGCCAGGCCACGTTGATTTCACTATCGAGGTGGAGCGCTCTCTGCGCGTTCTGGACGGAGCGGTGACGGTCTTCGATTCGGTGGCGGGCGTGGAGCCGCAGTCCGAGACGGTATGGCGCCAGGCGGACAAGTACGGCGTGCCGCGCATCTGCTTCGTCAACAAGATGGACCGCGTCGGCGCGGATTTCGACCGCTGTGTTCAGATGATCCTCGACCGGCTGGGGGCCAAACCCCTGGTGGTTCAGTTGCCCGTCGGCGTGGAGTCGGGTTTCAAGGGCGTGATCGATCTGATCCGGATGAAGGCTGTCATCTGGAAGGATGAAACGCTGGGCGCCGAGTACGAGCCCATGGAGATTCCCGCCGAGCTCACAGGACGGGCGGCGGCGGCCCGCGAGAAGATGATCGAGCTGGCCGTCGAGCAGGACGATGCGGCGATGGAGGCTTATCTCGAGGGCAACGAGCCCGACGAGGAGACGCTCCGGCGTTGTATCCGGGCGGGGACCTGCAGCCTGGCGTTCGTTCCCGTACTGTGCGGCGCGGCGTTCAAGAACAAGGGTGTTCAGCCCCTGCTCGACGCGGTGGTCGACTATCTGCCGTCGCCGCAGGACGTCCCGGCGGTCAAGGGCGTCGAGCCTGGCACCAATGAGCCGCTCGAACGCCAGTCGAACGACGACGAATATTTGTCTGCTCTTGCCTTCAAGATCATGACCGATCCCTTCGTAGGCTCGCTGACTTTCGTGCGGGTTTATTCTGGCGTGCTGCAGGCCGGCAGCCACGTGCTCAACTCGGTCAAGGCGAACAAGGAGCGGGTCGGGCGCATGTTGCATATGCACGCCAACCACCGGGAGGACGTGAAGCAGGCGCACGCCGGCGACATCGTGGCGATCGCCGGCCTCAAGAGCACCACGACGGGCGACACCCTTTGCGATCCCGCCAATCCCGTGATTCTCGAGCGCATCGACTTTCCCGATCCGGTCATCGAGGTGGCGGTCGAACCGAAAACCAAGGCCGATCAGGAGAAGATGTCCACCGCGCTCGGCCGGCTGGCGCAGGAAGATCCTTCCTTCCAGGTCGCCAGCGATCCCGAGAGCGGCCAGACCGTGATCAAGGGCATGGGCGAGCTGCACCTGGAAATCCTGGTCGACCGCATGAGGCGGGAGTTCAAGGTCGACGCCAACGTCGGCGCGCCCCAGGTGGCCTATCGCGAGACCGTCACCCGCAGGGGCGAGGTCGACTACACCCACAAGAAGCAGTCCGGTGGTGCCGGTCAGTTCGCCCGCGTCAAGCTGGTGTTCGAACCGCTCGGGTCCGGCGAGGGATTCGTCTTCGAGAACGGCGTGTACGGCGGCTCGGTTCCCAGGGAGTTCGTGCCGGGCGTGGAGAAAGGGCTGCGGGGCGCGCGCGAAAGCGGCGTGATCGCCGGCTTCCCGGTGATCGATTTCAAGGCCACCCTGGTGGACGGCGCCAGCCACGACGTGGACTCGAGCGTGCTCGCCTTCGAGATTGCCAGCCGCGCCGCTTTCCGCGAGGGAATGGCCAAATCCGGGCCGGTGCTGCTGGAGCCCGTGATGCGGGTCGAGGCGGTGACGCCCGAAGAGTACATGGGCGACATCATCGGCGATCTGAACAGCCGCCGCGGCAACGTTTCCGGCATGGACACGCGCGGCAACGCCCGGGTCATCACGGCGATGGTGCCGCTGGCCAACATGTTCGGTTACGTCAACACACTGCGGTCCTTAAGCCAGGGCCGCGCCCAGTACAGCATGCATTTCGACCACTACGAAAAGGTGCCGCAGGCGGTAGCCGACGAAGTGGTCGCGAAGATGGCTTGATGTTCGATCTGCTCCCCACGCAATGACGGGATCTGAAGGGAATTCGGACCGATGGCGAAGGTAAAATTTGAGCGTACGAAGCCGCACTGCAACGTTGGGACGATTGGCCATGTCGATCATGGCAAGACGACGTTGACGGCAGCGATCACGAAG
>JAZFZX010000022.1:0-5106 GCA_036444135.1 Kiloniellales bacterium
CCTCGAGGGCCCGGCCGACCGGAGCCCGCGGCGCACTACGGGCATTGCCGAGCTCGACCGGGTCTGCGGCAGCGGCCTGGTCGCCGGGTCCGCGGTCCTGATCGGCGGCGATCCGGGAATCGGCAAATCGACACTGGTTCTGCAGGCGGCCGTCGGATTGGCCGGGAACCGCGCGGGCGATGCCGGAGGAATCGGTACCTGCGTCTACATCTCCGGCGAAGAATCGATCGAGCAGCTGCGCCTGCGGGCACGACGCCTCAAGCTCTCCGCCGCTGGCGTGCGCCTGGCCTCCGCCACCTCGGTGCGCGATATCGCGGCGAGCCTCGACGGCCCGACGACGCCGACGGCGGTCATCATCGACTCCATTCAGACCATGTTCGTGGACAGCCTAGATTCGGCGCCCGGGACCGTCGCGCAGGTGCGGGCCAGCGCGCAGGAGCTGATCCGCCTTGCCAAAACGCAGGGCTTTACGCTGTTCCTGGTGGGTCACGTCACCAAGGAAGGGATCCTGGCCGGACCGCGCGTTCTGGAGCACATGGTCGACACGGTGCTCTATTTCGAAGGCGAGCGCGGCCATCAGTTCCGCATCCTGCGGGCGGTCAAGAACCGATTCGGCCCGACCGACGAGATCGGCGTGTTCGAGATGACCGACGGCGGCTTGATCGAAGTGGCCAACCCGTCGGCCCTGTTCCTGGCAGAGCGCCGCGGCAACGTCTCGGGCGTGGCGGTTTTTGCGGGAATCGAAGGCACGCGGCCCCTGCTGGTCGAGATCCAGGCCTTGGTATCGCCCTCCCCCCTCGCGACGCCGCGCCGCGCTGTAGTCGGCTGGGACAGCGGACGCCTGGCGATGGTGCTGGCCGTGCTGGAGGCCCGCTGTGGCCTGGTATTGGCCGGCAAGGACGTGTATCTGAACGTTGCGGGGGGCTTGCGAATCAGCGAACCGGCCGCAGACCTGGCGGTGGCCGGCGCGCTCGTCTCGGCCGCCAGTGGTCAACCGGTGCCTAACGACCTGGTGATCTTCGGTGAGGTCGGCCTATCGGGCGAAGTGCGTGGAGTCGGGCAAGCCGAGCTTCGCCTGAAGGAAGCGGCGAAGCTGGGATTCGGCCGTGCCCTGGTGCCGAAGCGCGGCGGCCGGCGGCGCGGATCGGGTGGTGGGCGCCAAGCCGCCACGAGCGGTTTGGCGATCGATGAGATCGCCCATCTGCAGGATCTGGTCGTGCGCCTGGGCGGCGCCTGAGCGCACCGCCGCACGGCCGAAGGAAGGCGTACGGACGTGTGATGGACGGTTTTCCGATCAACTACGCCGATTTGATCGTCTTCGCCGTAATCGTGCTGTCCGGGGTTTTCGCCCTGGTACGCGGATTCGTGCACGAGTTCTTGACCCTCGGCGCCTGGATCGGAGCGGGCATCGCGACCTACTACGGGATCGATCACGTCATTCCCGTCGCCCGCCAGCTCACCACCATACAGCCGCTCGCCGACATCGGCTCGGGCACCGCGATCTTCCTGGTCGTGCTGATCGCGCTTTCGATTCTGACCCGCCTGGCGTCGCGGCGCATTCGCCATAGCGCGTTTGGCGCCCTGGACCGCTCGCTGGGCCTGATCTTCGGCCTGGTCCGCGGGGCTTTTCTGGTGGCCATAGGCTGGCTGGTGTTCGCCTGGGCGTTTCACGAGGAGGACTATCCGGAGTGGATCGCCGAGGCGCGCACCCTGCCGCTGGTCCAGCACGGCGCAAAGACCTTGTACGACGTGCTGCCCGAGGGCCTGCGGCCGGAGGATTTGCCGCCCGGCCTCGATCTGGGCAGTATCGGCAGTGCGATAACAAAGAAATTAACGGGGGTCCCCCCATCGAAAGCCACTGTGCAGGACGAACGAACGGGGTATAAGGACGAGGAGCGGAAGGGCCTGCAGGGTCTCGTCGAACAGAACCAATGATCGAGAACTCCCATACGGCTCGACGGCGTCCTGGTCCCGCGGATCGGAGGCGGGCATGACAACTCCCTTCGACGACGACAAGCTCCGCGAGGAGTGCGGCGTCTTCGGCATCTACGGCGACAAGGACGCCGCACCTCATACGGTGCTCGGCCTCCACGCACTACAACACCGCGGCCAGGAGGCCGCGGGCGTGATGACCTTCGACGGAGAGCAGTTCCACGCCCACCGCGACCTGGGCGTCGTCGGCGACATCTTCTCCAACGAGCAGGTGATCGGCCGCCTGACCGGGCACGCCGCAATCGGCCACGTGCGCTATTCGACGACCGGCGACACGGTCTTGCGCAACGTGCAGCCGCTGTTCGCCGAAATGAATTTCGGGGGTTTCGCGCTGGCCCACAACGGCAACCTGACGAACGCCGTGAAGCTGCGGCGCGAGCTGGTCAGCCGGGGTTCGCTGTTCCAATCGACCATGGACACCGAGGTGATCATCCATCTGATGTCCACCTCGGAGGCGGGCAGCCTGGTCGACCGCATGATCAAAGCCCTGCTGCAGATCGAAGGGGCCTATTCCCTGGTCGCCTTGACCGATTCTTGCGTGATCGGCGTGCGCGACCCGCTAGGCGTGCGGCCGCTCTCCCTCGGGCGGCTCGGGGACAGCCACATCGTGGCTTCCGAATCCTGCGCCCTCGACATCATCGGAGCGGACTTCATTCGCGACGTGGAGGCAGGGGAAATGGTCGTGCTGGACGCTTCCGGCGTGCATTCCCTGCGCCCCTTCCCGCCGGCACGGCGGCGCTTTTGCATCTTCGAGCATATCTATTTCGCGCGCCCCGATTCGCAGATCGAGGGGAAAAGCGTCTACGATGCCCGCAAGCGCATCGGCGCCGAACTGTCCCGCGAAAGCCACGTAGACGCCGACGTGGTGATTCCGGTCCCGGATTCCGGCGTCCCGGCGGCGATCGGCTACGCGCAAGAATCCGGCATCTCCTTCGAGCTCGGCATCATCCGCAACCACTACGTGGGCCGCACGTTTATCGAGCCGACGCAGCAGATCCGCCACCTGGGCGTGAAGCTGAAGCACAACGCGAACCGCAGCATGATTACCGGCAAGCGGATCGTCCTGGTGGACGATTCTATCGTGCGGGGCACGACGTCGATCAAGATCGTCGAGATGCTGCGTGCAGCCGGCGCCACCGAGGTTCACATGCGGGTCGCCGCGCCACCGAACGCGCACTCCTGCTTCTATGGAATCGACACGCCGCAGCGCGACGAGCTGCTCGCCGCCACCCTCGACATCGAGGCCATGACCGATCACATCGGGGTCGATTCGCTGGCCTTCGTTACTATTGACGGGCTCTATCGCGCCATGGGCGAGCCCGGCCGCAACAACGAGGAGCCGCAGTTCTGCGACGCCTGCTTCACGGGCGACTATCCGATTCGCCTGACCGACCGTGAGGACAGCGACCAGCCGGCCCAGCTCTCGTTGCTGGCCGAGCTGGCCTGAGCACGCGGCGAACCCCACCGGCCCTTGCGCGCCGCACGCCCCGACCCGTGATCTCCCCCCGCCGCCTGTCCCAGGGTTTGGCCGCCGTCGCCGGGGCGGTGCTCGTCTCACAATTTCCCGCGTTCTTCGACCAGTATCTGCAAAGCCTCGGCGGCCGGCTCGACCAGGCCCGCCTGCACGCCGGGCGCATCGTCGCGGCGGCGCGCGAAAGCGGCCTAGAGGTCGCGGCCTACCTGGCACGGTTTGCAGAGAGCAGCGACCCCGCGATCCGCGCCCAGGGGGACGTGACGGCGGCTGCGCTGGCCGATGCCGACCGGTTGGGTGCGGCCTATGGCGCGCTGGCGAACGCCGGGCCGGGCGTCAAACCGTTCGTCTTGATGCGGCATCTCGACGGCAGCGTCGCCGCGGCCACCGCCGAACGCTTTGCTCCGGCGGCACCGCTCACTCTCGAGGGTTTGATCTACGCCACCCTTGGCGCACTGCTGGCGCTCGCCGCGATCCGCGGCATCCGCGCCGTGTCGCAGCGGGTCCGGCAGCACCGCCGCGGCGCGGAGTTGACGGAAGCGCATCATGGCGGATAGCGAAAACGCGCCTGCCGGCCGCCTGGCCGGGCGCATTGCGCTGGTGACCGGCGCCTCGCGGGGCATTGGCGCGGCCACCGCCGTACGCTTCGCGGCCGAAGGGGCGCGGCTTGTCCTGGTGGCCCGCACCGTGGGCGGTCTCGAGGAGACCGACGACGCCGTCCGCGAGGCCGGAGGCCAGCCGGCCACGCTGGTTCCGCTCGACCTGCGCGAGTTCGACAAGATCGACCAGTTGGGCGCCTCTCTCTACGAGCGTTTCGGCCGGCTCGACGTGCTGGTCGGCAATGCCGCGGTGCTCGGCATCCTGTCTCCCGCCGGGCATGTGCCGCCGGCCGTCTGGAGCGAGGTGATGGACGTGAACGTCACGGCCAACTGGCGGCTGATCCGAAGTTTCGACCCGCTGTTGCGCCAATCCGAGGCCGGGCGGGCGATTTTCGTTACCTCCGGCGTGGCGGCGGGCAGCTTTCCCTATTGGTCGCCCTACGCCGCCTCCAAGGCGGCCCTGGAGACGCTCGTGCGCACCTATGCCGCGGAGGTGACGAAAACCAACCTTCGGGTGAACCTGCTCGACCCGGGCGTCGTGCGCACGGGGATGCGCGCACAAGCCTTCCCGGGTGAGGACCCCATGAGTCTCGCACCGCCGGAGTCGGTGTCCGACCTGTTCGTCGAGCTGGCCGCCAGCGATTGCCGCCGCAACGGCGAGGTGGTGCGCGCCTACTAGGCGTCTGGTGCGCCACCTTTAGCCTCGGGCGTAGGGGTTCCTGGATTTTTTCATGTGGATGCGAATCGGCGTTCCCGGCAGGGCGAAGTCATCGCGCAAGGCGTTCTCCAGGTAGCGCAGGTAGGACCCGGGCAGGGCTCCGGGCATCGAACAGGAAATCGCGAAGGTGGGCGGCCGGGTACGCGCCTGCGTGATGTATTTGAGGCGGACGCGGCGCCCCTTGGAAAGCGGCGGCGGGTGGTTGGCCGTCACGTCCGCCAGCCACCGGTTGAGTTCCGCGGTCGGCACCCGCCGGTTCCAGGTGTCGTAGGCCTCGAAGACCGCGTCCATCAGGCGGTCCAATCCCTCCCCCCGGAGCGCGGAGA
>JAZFZX010000023.1:0-4043 GCA_036444135.1 Kiloniellales bacterium
CCGGTGTTCGCCCTGGCGCCGCTCCTGGTGCTGTGGCTGGGCTATGGCCTGCTGTCGAAGGTCGCCATGGCCACCCTGATCATCTACTTCCCGGTGACCGCCGCTT
Source organism: Kiloniellales bacterium (assembly GCA_036444135.1). GTDB lineage: Bacteria > Pseudomonadota > Alphaproteobacteria > Kiloniellales > JAKSDN01 > JAZFZX01. Next base: position 107 of record JAZFZX010000023.1, read on the forward strand.
TCTTCGACGGGCTGCGGCGCACCGACCCGGGTTGGTTGGACCTGGCCCGCACCATGGGCGGGTCGCGCTGGCGAGTGCTGCGCCTCATCCGCATCCCGGCGGCATTGCCGGCGCTCGCCTCCGGCCTGCGGGTGGCCACCGCGGTGGCGCCCATCGGCGCCGTAGTCGGCGAATGGGTCGGCTCCAGCGCCGGTTTGGGCTACCTCATGCTGCACGCCAACGCGCGCATGCAAATCGATATGATGTTCGCCGCGCTTTTCGTGCTGGCGCTGTTTGCCGTGGGCCTTTATTTGGCCGTCGATCACGCCCTGCGGCGTGCCCTGCCCTGGCAGTTCGAGGACGCATGAGCGAGCACGACCGCGATACCGCAAAGCAGTTCTCGCGCCAGGCCGAGGCCTATGCGGCCAGCCCCTCGCACGCGCGCGGCGAAGACCTCGACATGGTCTTGGATCTGGCAGCCCCCGGGCCGGCGGACCTCTGTCTGGATCTGGCCACAGGCCCGGGCCACACCGCGTTTCGTGTCGCCGCGCGGGCCGGCCAGGTGATCGGTTTCGACATCGCCACGGGCATGATCGAGGTCGCCCGACGCCGGGCCGCCGAGGTGGATCAGGCCAATCTGCAGTTCGTCGTCGGCGACGTGCACGCGCTCCCCTTCGCGCCCGAGACGTTCGACCTGGTGACCTGTCGCATCGCGCCCCACCATTTCCGTGACGTTCCCGGCGCCCTGCGGGAAGCGGCGCGGGTCTTGAGGCCGGACGGCCGGCTGGTGATCGAGGACAGCCTGGCGCCGGACGATACGGCCGCCGCGGCCTTTCTGGAAGCGCTCGAGACGTGGCGCGACGCGACCCATGTCCATTCGCTCAGCCGGGAGGAATGGTGGGCGGCCTGCGCCGCGGGCGGTCTTCGAATCGTACAGGACATGGTCTATCGCAAGCGGCACGATTTCGACCTTTGGATCCGGCGCACGGGGCTGAACGCAGAGCAGATCGCCGACATCGCCGGGCACATTCTGGCGGCGCCGGCCGCGGTGCGGGATACGCTGTTCGAAATTGAGGACGGCCGGATCACCGTCCTGAAGGACCGCAAGCTTATCTTCCGCGCCGAGCCGGCAAGCCGGTAATCTCCAAATCTGGAGACCCCTCCCAGGCGGCCTACTCTATCCTTCTGCTCGGCAGCCGCCGCTCACTTTCCCAGTCTTTCGTTCCATTCGCACCATCCATCCCTCGCCGGTCGGCGTTACTGTGGTGTGAGGCCAATCGAGCCGGCGACGATTGAACAGCGTCCGGCTAAAAGCTGGTGAGCGCGATCACCAGGTATCCGGCGAGCAGCGCAACCATCCAGAACACCATGTTGCCGGCGCCGACCGACCGCGCCAACGCCCCGGCGGGTCCGTGATGGCGGTAGATCTGATCGACCACGCGGCGGAACAGCCTCAAGGTCGATTGCCGGGCTCCTTGATCGATCGGCCCAAAGATCCGCACGAATGCTCGCGTCGCGGCCGGCAGCCCTTTGCGGTAAATCACGTCGAAGTCGACGTTCACCGAAGGCAGCTCGGGTGGATAGATACCGGTGCGCATGAGAAAGACGAACGCCAACATGGCAAACAGCAAGAGCTGGGTCTGGTTGATGACGTGCGAGACCGTGTAGGGCTCGAAGGCCACGGGATAGGGTAGGATGGCGTAGAGCGGCGCCGGCCACACGCCGATCGCCACACAGAAGAACGCCGTGATTGCCATGGCCGCCAGCATGTTCCACGGCGCCTCTTTCACGCGGATGCCGCTGTCGTGGAAAAAGAACGAGAAGAACGGCACCTTGATGCCCGAGTGATCGAGCACGCCGGCAGACGCGAACAGCAGGATCAGGAAGGCCACCGTGTGTCCCTCTTGGGCCGCGGCGGCGAGGATCAGCGATTTGGAAACAAAGCCGCTGAACAAAGGAAAGGCAGAGATCGAGGCGGAGCCGACGATGCAGAGGCCGGCCGTCCAGGGCATGCTCTTGTAGAGGCCGCCGAGCTTCGAGGCTTTGACGTGCCCCACCCGGTGCAGCACCGCGCCCATCGACATGAACAAGAGCGCCTTGTAGAGGACGTGGGCGAAGGCATGGGCCGCCGCGCCGTTGATGGCGAGCTCCGTGCCGATACCGATGCCCGCGACCATGAAGCCGAGCTGGTTGTTGAGGCTGTAGGAGAGAACCCGCCGGAGGTCGTTCTCGATCACGGCGAAGAAAATCGGAAAGGCCGTCATGGCCACGCCGATCCAAATCAGGATCTCGGTGCCGGGGTAGCCGCGGGCAAGCGCGTAGACCGCGAGCTTTGTGGTAAAGGCGCTGAGCCAGACGGTGCCGCTGACCGTGGCCTCGGGGTAGGAGTCCTGCAGCCAGTTATGCAGGAACGGGAAGGCGCACTTTATGCCGAAGGCAAGAAAGATGAGGTTCGTGCCCAGGCTGCCGAGGCCGAGCGTGTCGAAGGCGACCGATCCCGTCTCTGCGATGTGAAAGAGGGCGCCGGCCAGCAAGAGAACGCCCGAACCTAACTGGATGATCAGATAGCGCATGCCGGCGCGGTAGGCGCGCTCCGTCCGGCGCGCCCAGATCAGAAACACCGATGCGATCGCCGTGATCTCCCAGAACACGAAGAGCGTGATGAGGTCGCCCGCATAGACCGCGCCGATGGCGCCGCCGGCATAGACGAGCGCCGCTACATGCTGGAGCGTGTCTCGCACCTTGAGCGCATAGAGGACGGTGATGGCGGCGACCGCGAAGAAGATGATCCCGAAGACGTTGGCCAGCCGGTCGACACGGACCGTCGTGAGCTCGAAGCCGAGGAACGGCACATGCCCGTAGGTGCCGGGCTCGAGCGTGAAGACCAGGGCAAGGCCGACAAGCGGCAGTGCCAGCATATAGGCGCTGCGCACCGTGTCGCGCAGGAACGGAACCGGCAGCGCGCCGAGGATCAGGATCAGGCCGGGGCTGAAATCAATCATCGGATTCGTAGTAGTCCTCGGGCCGCATCAAGAGGGTCCGCAGCCACTTCGAGACCAACACCAAGCCCACGTACACGGTGAAGCCGAAGAGGGCGTAGAAACCGAACAGATGCTCGACCGCGACCTCGCCGTGCTTTTCGTAAAAGCCGTCCGCGATGAACAGCCCGGCACAGATGGCGATCAGGGCCCAGACGATCTTCGTGACGTTACGGGGCTCGTCGAGCCAGTAGCGCTTCTCGGCCCGGCCTTTTTCTTGTTCGTCCGTCGCCATTACCCCCCTCCGATCGGCTCCAGGAACGCGTAAATCTGGTCGGCATAGAAGAAGAGAACAATGCAGGCGAGCGCCGTAAAGCACAGCGGAACGACGCAGAACAGCGGTGCCTCCTTTATCTGCCAGCGGCTCCCGGAACCGGGATTGCCGCCGTCGTTGGCCGGCAGGAAGCCGCGCACGGCCACCGGAATCAGATAGGCGACATTGAGCAACGTCGAGATCATCAAAACGGCGACGAGAATGGCCTGCCCGTTTTCAGCGGCGCCCAGCGCCAGTTGCCATTTGCTCCAGGCCCCGCCCATGGGCGGCAACCCGATGATGCTGAGGGACGCCAGGAAGAAGGCCGCGAAGGTGAACGGCATCCGGCGGCCCAATCCCCGCATCTCGCTGATTTCGGTCTTGTGGCAGGCGACGAGGATGGCGCCAGCGCAGAAAAATAACGTGATCTTGCCGAAGGCGTGCATGCCGATGTGCATGGCGCCCCCAATGACCCCGGTCGCCGTCGCCAACATGGCGCCGAGCACCACGTAGGAGAGCTGGCTGATCGTCGAATAGGCGAGCCGGGCCTTGAGGTTGTCCTTGGTCATCGCCACCAGCGAGGCGATGATGATTGTGGCAGCGGCAACGTAGGCGAGCCACTGGCTGGCGCCCGTTGTGGTGAGAAGATCCAGGCCGAAGATATAGA
>JAZFZX010000024.1:0-2335 GCA_036444135.1 Kiloniellales bacterium
ATCCGGCGTGATCGCGGGCCGTCCTGCATCTCTTTGGTTACAGATGGGTCCGCAGGAACGCGAGCGTGCGCGCCCAGGACAGCGCCGCCGCCGCGGCATCGTAGGCCGCGACCGTCTCGTTGCAGAAGGCGTGGGCGGCCTCGTAGCGATACATCTCCTGCGGCACGGCGGCGGTTGCGAGCGCCGCTTCGAATCCGGCCACCGCCGCTGGCGTGCACCACTCGTCCTGGTTCGCGAAGTGGCCCTGAAAGGGCACCTTGATGTCGGCGGGATTGGCCTGGTCCTCCGGCGGAATGCCATAAAAGCAGACCGCCGCGTCGCACTCGGAAAGCTTGGCCGCGGCGATCACGGTGAGCGCGCCACCCATGCAATAGCCGGTGACCGCGGCCTTGGCGAACGAGGCCCTGAGGTGCTGCAGGGCGCCGCGCACCTCCACGTCGGTCGCCCCCGCCCAGTCGAGGCCCTGCATCATGTGATCCGCCTCGTCCGGGTCGCTGGTGACGCGCCCCTGGTAGAGATCGGGGGCGAGCGCCGTGATCCCGGCCGCGGCGAAGCGGTCGGCCACGCCGCGGATCTGATCGTTGAGGCCCCACCACTCCTGGAGGACGACCGTGCCGGACGTCGCACCCTCGGCCACCGCCAGATAACCGCTCGCCTCGCTGCCGTCCGGGCAGCGGAAGGTGATCGTCTCGCCCATTTCCATGCCTCCCCCGGATCGACGGTTCCAACCCGAGCCTATCAGAGGCGCCCGCTCCCTGCGAAGGCCGGCGTGGCAATTGCGCGGCTGCCCCAATTCGGGCTTGCCATCGGCGGTCCGGGAACGGAGTCTCGGGCGCGGGAGGCAGCGGACCACCATGAGCAGACTGCCGTCATCCGTGGATGTCGCCGTGATCGGCGCCGGGGCCGCCGGTCTGGGCGCTGGCCGCTGGCTGCACGATCAGGGCGTGAGCTTCGTCGTCCTCGAGGCTTCGCACCGGCTCGGCGGACGCGGCTATACGGAGGAGATCGCGCCCGGGGTTTACTTCGACCTGGGCTGCCACTGGATGCACTCGGCGAGCCTCAACCCCTTTGTCGAAATGGCCGATCGGGCCGGATTCACCTACCGCAAGGGCACTTTCGACCGCACCCTGCACGTCGCGGACCGCTGGGCGAGCGAGGCGGAGGATCGCGATTGCGACGCCTTCTTCGCGCGCAGCTACGCTGACCTGCGCCAAGCGGCCGCGGCCGGCCGCGACGTTTCGGTGGCGGAGGTGACCGAACGCGGCCACAAGTGGACGCCGCTGTTCGATTACTGGGTCTCGCTGAACTACTCGGCCGATTCCGATCAGGTCTCCACGGTCGATCTCGCCAGTTACCGGGATACGGGCGAGGACTGGCCGCTCAAGGAGGGCTATGGCAACCTGATCGCGCGCTTGGGAACCGGCCTGCCGATCGACCTCGACGCCGCGGTGACGCGGATCGACTGGTCGGGCCGGGACATTCGCCTGACGACGCCCAAGGGCGAGGTCAGCGCCGCGGCCATCATTCTCACGGTCTCGACCGGAATCCTGGGCAGCGGCGACGTGCGCTTCGTCCCGGGTCTGCCCGATTGGAAGCAGGAGGCGATCGCCGCCCTGCCGCTCGGCAATCACAACCGGATCTGCCTCGTCTTCGACCGCAACGCCTTCGGCGAGGATCATCCTCGGAGCGTTACCGTGCTCACGCCCGACAGCGAGCCGATGGCCTTCCTGATACGACCGTTCAGCCAAAACTACGTGCACGCTATGACCGGCGGGCGCTTCGCCGACTGGCTGGAACAGGCGGGCGTCGAGGCCTCGGCAGATCTCGCCAAAGAGGCGCTGAGAAAGGCGTTCGGCGCGGACATCACCAAACATGTGGTGCGCCACAGCGTGACCGCCTGGCGCGGCGATCCTTGGGTGAAGGGCGCCTACGCCGCGCCTAGTCCCGGTGCGGCCCACCAGCGGGCCGCCCTCGCGCGGCCCATCGACGACCGCCTGTTCTTCGCCGGCGAAGCCACTTCGCGCGAGTTCTGGGCGACGGCCCACGGCGCTTATCTCAGCGGCATCTCCGCGGCCAAAGCGGCGGCGCGGGATTTCGCTTGAACGGAATTTGACCTAGGACCCGCCGTTGCCGCCCAGGTAGACCCGGTGATATCGGGTGCCGAGGCTGGTCAGCAGCTCGTAGGCGACGGTTCCGGCCGCCTCCGCGACCTCGTCGATCGGATTGCGCGGGCCGATGGCGTCGACCAGGGCACCGGGCCGGACCGCCTCGGGCGGCAGATCGGTGACGTCGATGCTGAACGAATCCATGGACACGCGGCCGACGACGGGCGCCT
>JAZFZX010000025.1:0-2541 GCA_036444135.1 Kiloniellales bacterium
CGGAAGCTCGCCGGCAGAACCAGGGCCTTGGCCTCGGTCAGGTCGAAGATGCGCGTCAGTTCGTGCTCGCGGTAGACGATCGGAATGTTGACCGTGACAGCGCCGATCGCCGTCAGGGCCAGGTGAAAGGTCAGAAACGGCGTCCAGTTGGGTAGCTGCAGAACCACCAGGTCGCCGTGTCCGATCCCGTAGTGGCGAAGGCCATATGCCAGGCGCTCGACCTGCTGGGCGATGTCGCCGTAGGTAAAGCGCCCGAACGCCGGATCGACGATCAGCGCCCGATCGCAATCCTTTTCGGCGATTTCGAACAGCCGATCGGTGATCAAGCGCCCCTCAACGCCAGCGGTCATATAATTCGTCCCGGTTCCAGCTTTTCCAGTGCCGGCATGACCTCCCCGGCGATGCGCTCGAGGTGGTCGCGCCGGCTGTCCGGCGGCATGATCGGGGCCAGGATGAAGTAGTTGACGCCCGCCTCCACGTAGGGCGCCAGGTAGTCGACAATCCGCTCCGGCGGCCCATAGGCGCAATATTTTTCCGCCAGTTCGGAGAAGTCCTGCTCGTAGCGGTAGCTCATCTCCTCGACACCGCGCCGGCGCGCTTCGTCGATGTCGTCGTGGAGGCTGACGTAGACGAAGACCGCGAAGGTGTAATCGCGCGGCAGGGTGCGGCCCGCCTCTTCCGCGAACTCCTTGACCTTGAGAAAAGACTCGCGGCAACGATCGGCCGTGTACATGTAGGGGTGCCAGCCATCACCCAGTGTTGCGGCCCGGCGCATCGGGCCCTCCTGGCGGCCGGACACCCAGATCGGCGGTCCGTTGGGTTGAACCGGCCGGGGCAGCATGTCGACGTCCTTGAGCTGGAAGATCTTGCCGTCGTAGTCGAAGCGCTCGCCGGTCCAGTACTTGCGCATGATCTCGAGCGCCTCGGTCGTGCGGCGGCCGCGTTCCTTGATCGGCACGTTGCAGCCCTCGAATTCGCGCGGATAGTCGCCGCCGACGCCGACGGTCAAGAGCAAACGGCCCTCGGAGAGCACGTCGAGACAGGACAGCTGCTTGGCGATCATGGTCGGATGGCGCAGCGGTAGCAGCAGGGTGGCGGGGCCCACCTTGATCCGGGTGGTCAGGCCGGCGACGTAGGACAGCAGGGTCACCGCCTCCATGATCGGCCGGTGATAGACGATGTGTTCACCGGTCCAATACGAATCGAATTCGAGCTCCTCTACGGCGAGAATGTCTTCCCGCGACCACAGGTCGCCGCCGCAACTCACACCGAGCTTCACTGGCATCGCAACTTCCTCCCCGGACGGTTCCATAGGCCTACAACTCTTGCATCAAGACCCGCGGCGCCAGGTCTGCGCGGGCCAGGCCAATGTTCACCCGACCCGGTATTTTTCGATCTTGTCCGGGTCCAACTCGATGCCGAGGCCTGGCCTTTCCGGCACCTTCAGGCAGCCGTCGGCGTATTCGAAGGGCTCGGTGATCACATCGTCGGTGTAGAACACCCCACCGACCTTGGTCTGCTCCCGGCCCTCCAGGGTGTTCACGGTGATCACGCCGGGCAAGACGGTTCCCTCCAGGGCGGCGGCCAGGTGCAGGTTGGAAGCGTTGCCCACGCCGCCCTCCAGGGAGCCGTTGACATTGGTCGGAAGCCCCGCCGCGCGCCCGATGGCGCCGATCTCCATGGCGCGGATCAGGCCGCCGGACTTGGTGAAATAGATCGAAATCACGTCCGCGGAGCCGCGCTTGACGATCTCGATGGCATCCTGCGGCGTCCAGCAACCCTCGTCGACGATGACCGGGATCTCGACCGCGCGGCAGACCGCTGCCATGGCGTCGACGCCCTCGACCGGCTGCTCGACCGCCGAGATGCCCGCCTCCGCCTGCATGGCCTTGATGCTGTTGGTCGCGGTCTTGACGCTCTTGTAGCCGCGGTTGATGTCGGGGAAGATCGTGACCCCATCGCCGACCGCGCGGCGGATCGCCTTGACGATCGCCAGGTCCTCCGCCGGCTCGCCGGGCACCTTGATCTGCAGCCAGCTAATGCCGTCGGCGGCGACCTGGGCCGCTTCCTCCGCCGCCAGCTCGGGCGGTGCGATCCCGACGCTGTGGCACAGCGGTATTTCGGTGCGCACGGCGCCGCCGAGCAGTTGATACACCGGCACGCCGAGGCTGCGCCCCATGATGTCGAACAAGGCGCTCTCGATCATCGCCTTGGTGTAGGGATAGCCGCGGATTTCCACGTCGGCCCGGGCCAGGATGTTCTTGACCGCGAAGGGGTCCGCGCCCTCCAGCATGGGGGCGAAGCACTCCCGGATCAGGTAGCAGACGATGCCCGGGTCCTCGCCGAAGTAACGCCCATGCTCGCCGCCCCAGCTCAGGATCGCCGGCGCCTCGCCCAGCCCGGTGATGCCTGCGTCGGTGGTCACCTTCAGGATTACATAGCGCCCGATCGGAACCTGGAGCGACCGCCACGTGTAGGACGAACGCCCCGGCAACTCGATGACGATGGTCTCCAACCCGGTGATCTTCATTTCTTCGTCCC
>JAZFZX010000026.1:0-5699 GCA_036444135.1 Kiloniellales bacterium
GGCCCGGAGGTGGCGGACGACGAGGCCTACGACCTGGGCAGCGGCGCCGGCTTCTATCTCGACGCCACCGAGGACCCCTGGTCGCGCCACTACAAGATGTACAGCTACGTTACCCGAGACCTGGCCCAGGCCGTCGCCGCCAACTTCCCGGCGGATGCGAACCGCCAAGGCATCCTCGGGCATTCCATGGGCGGGCACGGCGCGCTCACCATTCACCTGAAGCATCCCGAGGTCTACCGCTCGGCCTCCGCCTTCGCGCCGGTATCGGCACCCATGCGCTGTCCCTGGGGCGAGAAGGCCTTCACGGCCTATCTCGGATCCGACCGCGAGTCCTGGAAACCATACGACACGACGGAACTGGTGAAGGCCAGTCCATCAGGGGCGAAACTGCTGATCGACCAGGGCGCGGCCGACCAATTCCTGGAGGATCAACTGAAGCCGGACCTGCTGGTCGAGGCCTGCGAGGACGCGGGTCAGCATTTCGAGCTGCGCCTGCAGCCCGGCTACGACCACAGCTACTTCTTCATCCAGACTTTCATCGAAGACCACCTGCGCCACCACGCGGCGGAATTGGGCGCCTGATGCCCGGCGCGATTCCACGCGCGCGGAAATCGATCTAGAATGCGTCCATGGACGAAGCCTTCGCCCCTGCCGGCGCGATCGACAAGCAGCGGCTGAAAGCGCTCTCGGAGCGCTCGGACGCCAAGGGACTGGCGCGGCTGGCCAGCCACGCCCTGGCGCTCGTGGCCTCCGGGGCGCTGGTCACCGCCGCGGCTGGTACGCTGTGGCTGCCGCCCGCCATGCTGGTGCACGGGATCATCCTGGTCTTCCTGTTCTCGCCGCTGCACGAGACGGTTCACTACACGGCTTTCCGCGGCCGCCGCATCAACCAGGCCGTGGCCTGGGTCTGCGGCGCGGTGCTGATGCTGCCGCCGGAGTACTTCCGGGCCTTTCACTTCGGGCACCACCGCGACACCCAGGACCTGGCGCGTGATCCGGAGCTGATCCAGCCCAAGCCGCGAACCTTGCGGGACTATCTTCTTGTCCTGTCCGGCCTGCCTTATTGGCGCGAGCGAATCGCCACCACTCTGCGGCACGCCGCCGGGCGTATCGAACAGCCCTTCATCCCCCGGCGCCGCCATACGGCGGTGATTCGCGAGGCACGCGTGTTGCTTGCCATCTATGGCGCGGTCGCGGTGTTGTCGATCTTGGCGGAGAACACCGTTGCCCTCACCCATTGGGTGACGCCCGTCATCCTGGCGCAGCCGGCGCTGCGCGGTTTCCTGCTGGCCGAGCACACCGGCTGCCCGCTGGTTCCCGAGATGCTCGAAAACTCCCGGACCACCATGACCAACGCCGTTGTGCGATGGCTCACCTGGAACATGAGCTATCACGCCGAGCACCACGCCTACCCGGCCCTGCCGTTCCATGCCCTGCCCAAGGCCCACGGCCTGCTGGCCGAGCGCATCGCGGTGCAGGCGCCGGGCTATCTCTCCGTCCATCGCGGCCTGGTGCAGGACCTCATCGCAGCCCGCCGGTCGAGCGGCTAGGCGGGCGCCTATTGCTTCGGGGGCTCCGGAGGTTCCGCCTCGTCCTCTTGCGGATCGTCTTCGCTCGGGCGCACCCGCGCCGCCGGGAAGCGCACATGCACCGTGGTTCCGGCGCCCGGCGCGCTTTCGATGGTGAGATCGCCCCCGTGCATCTCGGTCAAATGCTTGCTGAGCGGCAGGCCCAGGCCGGTGCCTTCGCGTTGGCGCGTCAGGGAGCTGTCGGCCTGTCCGAAAGGCATCATGGCCTTGGCCAAATCTTCTTCGGACATGCCAACGCCGGTATCGCGCACGAAGAACACCAGATCGCCGGACTCTTCCAGCTCGGCGCCCACCGTCACCCGGCCGCCCTGCGGCGTGAACTTGATCGCGTTGGCGATCAGGTTGATCAGGATCTGCTTCATGGCCCGCTGGTCGGCGTACAGCCGGGGCAGGCCTGGGGGCAATGCGCGCGCCAGCTCGACCCCCGCCGATTCCGCCCGCTGCTGCACCAGCCGCAGGGCGGTCTGAACCGTGTCGGCGACGGCCAGGTTCTCCTCGTGCAGCTCGAACTTGCCGGCCTCGATCTTCGACAGGTCGAGGATGTCGTTGATCAGGCTCAGCAGATGATGGCCGCTTTCGTGGATGTCGCGGGCGTATTCGCGATAGTGGCGGTCGCCCATCGGGCCGAACATCTCCGACTCCATGACCTCGGAAAATCCGATGATGGCGTTCAGGGGCGTCCGCAGTTCGTGGCTGACGTTGGCCAGAAAGGCCGACTTGGCCTGGCTGGCGTCTTCGGCCTCCTCCTTGGCGGTGCGAAGCTCGGTCTCCGATTCGTAATACTCCGTCACGTCCTCGTAGGTGGCCAGCGAGCCACCCGAGGGCAGCGGCCTGTGGAAGATGTCGATCACGCGGCCGTTCGACAGGAACTCGCGCCAGCGCACGCTTTTGCGTCTGCCGGCGATGGCAATGTGTTCTTCGACCAGGCGTTCGCCGGCCTCCTCCGACAACCGCTGTAGCCGCGCGCTGGCCTCCAAGATATGGCGCAGCTCCACGCCCTGGCGGCCCAGCTCCGGCGGCAGGTCGTAGAGCTCCAGATACCGCTTGTTGCAAATGATCAGGCAATGATCGACGTCGAACATGGCGAGGCCCTGCGACATATTGGTCAGGGCGGCGTCGAGCAGCAGGTTGTTGTCGTGCAGGTCCTGGCCGATCTCGCGCAGCTCGCTTTCGCGCTGCCGGGCCTCGGTGACGTCGGTGGTGATGGCCACCAGGCCGCCGTCCGAGGTCCGGCGCTCGGCGATCTGGTGCCAGCGTCCGCCCTTGAAGCGCAGCTCCACCGGCCCGGTGGGGGCATGGAACTGGGCCAGGCGCTCAGCCACCCATTGATCCTCGCGGCCAACGGCATCGAGGATCTCGCCGCTCGCGGCCGCGGCCCGCAGCATGGACTCGTAAGAGGCGCCAGGGGCCACCTGCCCATCGTTACCCGGAAGCAGTGCTGCATAGTCCTCGTTGCACAGCGCCAGACGCCCCCGGGCGTCGTACAGCGCGAAGCCGCCGGAGATCAGCTCGATCGAATCGCGCAACCGCTGCTGCGCCGCGGCGCGGCGGGCCTCGGCCCGCTGATGGCGAACGACGAACAGCAGGATGACCAGTACCAGCAGCGCCCCGAACAGGAAAACCAGGGCGATCACGTCGCGCAGGCGCGCCAGATGGCCCGCGTCTTCCTGCAGCAGGTCGAAGGCTTCCTCGTTCGAGCGCCCGTAGAGGTCGTCGAACTGCTGCTGGGCCTCGGCCAGGCGCTGGACCACCAGGCCCATGACCTCGGGAGATTCGGGCGCCAGTCCGTACAGGCCCTCGCCCAGCCAGCGCTCGATATCCGCCAGCGCCGGCTGCAGAACCTCGAGCATGGCCGAGGTGGCCGGCAGGTAATCGAAATCGTAGGTGCCGCCGATGACACGCAGTCGGCGGGCCGCCGCCTCCAAGGCCCAGCGCACGGATTGCAGGCCGTCTTCCGATGGCGCCGCGCGTAACGCTTCGACCGTCCGCAGCAGCTCGTTCACGTCCTGGGCGATGCCGGCTACGTCGCGCTGCTGGCGCAGGATCTCCACCGGCAGGCCCTGGTGAATCTCGGTCAGGCTGGTGCGGGTGAAGAACACCATCGCGAGCGTGCCGAACACGACGGCGGCAACCAGCAGCAGCGTCGCCGGCGGCAGGCCCGGGGCGGGCCGTGGCTGGGTGGCTCCGGTCATCGTGCTGGCCTCTGACGGGTCCGGTTGGATCGATGGACGTACCCGCCGAGCATACGCATGCCGGCCAGCCCGCAAAAGCCGCGCGTCGTCATGGCAACAGCCCCAATTCACGGTAGTAGCCGGCGGCCCCGGGATGCAGCGGCACCGGCAGACCCCGCACCGCCAGCTCCGGCCGCAAGCGGCCGCCTTGGGGGTGGGCGTCCGCCAGGCGCGCCCGGGTCTCCGCATGCCACAACCGCGCCGTCATGCGGCCTACCAAGGCGGACGGCAGGTCGGCCCTGACCAGGAGCAGCGCCGCCGTCGCCAGAGTCGGCGTTTCCGCCACGCCCTCGTAGGTTCCAGCGGCAAGGGTCGCCGGCACCGTAAAGGACCAGTCGTCGCCGTCGAGGCCGAGGCGCTCAGCATCGACGGGCAGGATTTGGACTTCCGCGATTTCGGCCAGACGCTCCAACGATCGGAGCGGCGTGCCACCGACCGCGAAGAAGGCGTCGAGCTTGCCCGCGGCCAGTTGCTCGATGGCCAGGCCGGGCTTGATGTAATGCGCCTCGAAATCACCGTCGCGCAGCCAATACGCCGCCAGCACGCGCCGGGCCAGCGGTGGGGTTCCCGAGCCCCGAGCGTCGAGCGACAGGCGCCGGCCACGCAGGTCGGCGATGCTGCGAAAACCGCCACGGCGCAGGGTGACGACGTGGAGGGTCTCGGGATAGAGACTGGCCACGGCGCGCAGCCCCGGCATGGCCGCCTGTCCCGCGAGCGGGCCGCCGCCGCGGGCGGCCCAGTGCGCCACGTCGGCCCGCACCAAGGCCGCCTCCAAGCGGCCGGCGGCCAAGTCCCGCAGGTTGGCCAGCGAACCATTCGAAAGCTGGGAAACCGGCAGCAGCGACCCGGACGGGCACGGCGGATCGGCGCACGCCTCTGCCGCGAACGCCGGGCGCAGGGCCTCGGCGAGGGCCTCGCCGATCGGGAAAGTGGTGCCGGCTGGCCCGCCCGTGCCGATCCGGAAAAAGACAGCCGGCTCGGTCGCCCGCAGCACCGCCACTGCGCCCACGCACAAGGCGGCCGCGAGCAGCGCAGCAGGCGCCGCGCGGCGCAGCACAGACGCAATCTGGCTCACCTGGACGTTCACCATGTTTGTCCTTGAAAATACTTATACTTAGCGCGCGTTAACAGATTACTGACCGCGCGCCGGGCGGCGGCGGTTTCTGCGGTGTTGTCTTGCGCCTGGCAGCCAAAAAAGCTCCTATGGTCCGCGACGGCGCCGGGCCCCTCCGGCGCGACTAGGGAGACGTGCCGTGGACCTGAGCAAGATTCCGCCGGGCCAGAACCCGCCGTGGGACCTGAACGTGGTGATCGAGGTACCGCTGGGTGGCGAGCCGGTCAAATACGAGATGGACAAGGCCTCCGGCGCCATGTTCGTGGACCGCTTCCTGCACACGGCCATGACCTATCCGTGCAACTACGGCTTCGTTCCGCACACCTTGGCGGCCGACGGCGACCCGCTCGACGTGCTGGTGGCCGGCGACACGCCGGTGGTGCCCGCCGCCATCGTGCGCGCCCGGCCGATTGGGGTGCTGGTCATGGAGGACGAGGCCGGCGAGGACGAGAAGATTCTGGCCGTACCGGTCGACGAACTGCACCCCTTCTACACCAACGTCAGCTCGTACCGCGCGCTGCCCAAGATCCTGCTCGACCAGATCTCTCACTTCTTCACGCACTACAAAGATCTGGAGCCCAACAAGTGGGTGCGCGTGCGGCGCTGGGGCGAGGCCGAGGAAGCCTCCCGCATAATCGACGCGGCGATCAAGGCTGGATAATGCCGGCTTCGTGAAGCCCCGCGTGCGTGCGCGGCGTGCTAGCATTGGCCGCAACTCCGGCACTGGCAGCACACCAGGGAGAGTCAAGGCGTGCAGGGCGCGGA